>JBDKRY010000119.1:0-5337 GCA_039683155.1 Proteiniphilum sp. | reverse complement strand
TCAGGAGTTTTTTGTATACGACGAAACGGAAAGTTACGCGCAAATTATTCGTTATCGTGCTATGAAACAGAAAAACTAGCAGTTTTACCAGATCGTGCTTTCACGTTCTCCCTTCTATGCCGAGATGGGGGGACAGGTGGGAGATTCCGGTTGGCTGATCGCCGAAGACGGAGAAAGTATTGAAATATTCGACACAAAACGAGAAAACAATCTGGCGGTGCATCTTGCAAGCCGATTGCCGGAAAACCCCGAAGGTATTTTCACCGCCCGCATCGATACCGAAAAGAGGACGGCAACAGAGTGCAACCATACCGCCACGCACCTGATGCATGAAGCGTTGCGTAATGTCCTGGGCAGGCACGTAGAACAGAAAGGATCGTATGTCTCTCCCGAGGTGTTGCGGTTCGACTTCTCCCATTTCCGGAAGATGACACCCGAAGAAATCCGCGCGGTGGAGAGACAGGTGACCGCCAGGATCAGAAGCAATTTCCCGATTGAAGAGCATCGGCATGTACCCGTTGAAGAGGCAAAGGCCCAGGGAGCGATGGCACTGTTTGGGGAAAAATATGGCGATGAGGTGCGCACCGTCCGTTTTGGGTCGTCCATCGAACTTTGCGGAGGAACCCACATTTCCTCCACCGGCCGCATCGGTACGTTCCGCATCGTGAGCGAGAGCGCCATCTCTGCCGGGGTACGGCGCATTGAAGCGGTTACCGCCAAAGTGTGCGAGGACTACCTCTATGCGAAAGAAGATGTGCTGCTGGAGATCAGGAATCTGCTTAACAATGTGCCCGATGTCATGCAGGGAGTGCATCGCCTGATTGCGGACAACGAAGAGATGAAAAAGGAGCTGCAGGGCTATGTAAAAGAAAAAACCGTGCAGCTCAAGCAGCTGATTATCGACAGGAAAGAAGTGATCAACGGCGTAAATCTTTTTCGGGTGATAACGCCGACAGTCACTCCCGATGTAATGAAAGACATCGCATTTCAGTTGAAAGGAGAGTTCCCGGAAAAGATGTTTTTTGTCGCCGGAACGGCCTCGAATGGAAAGGCCGGCCTCACGGTCATGTTAAGCGATGACCTGGTTGCCGCGGGCTTTCATGCCGGAAATATGGTGCGCGAGGCGGCCAGACTGATACGGGGAGGTGGTGGCGGACAACCCTATTTCGCCACGGCTGGAGGTACCAATGCAGATGGACTGGATGCCGCCGTGGAAACAATTATCAGGAAACTGAGAGATTATTAGTGCTGCACACGTTGCTCACTCACTGCGCTCATGTTATTCACTGCGTGTTATTCGGCTTACGCCGTTATTCGTGCTGCGCACGTAATTGGCTTCGCGATATTCAGCTTACGCTGTGATTCGCTTCGCGATACATCTAAATTTACAAAGTAAATTTGAATAACAATCGAATTACAATTGAGTTACAACTGAATAAGTTTTAGTACCTTCTTCCATATATCTGGGAATTGTTTTGCGAACCGGCGTACTTTGCAGTCTCTCAGTGCCGTTTTCCACCACTTGCGCCAGTAGAGGGCGAAATAGAAGGTGAGCGGCATCAGGATGAAATAACCGAGCGCCAGCAGCCAATTCTTTGTAACTGCACCGACGATTAGTGATTGGATCACATCGAATATCGGCACAAAAAGCAGTCCCGTTGCGTACCTTACCGACGGAATAAACTGTTTATCCTCAAATAAGCCACGTAATTTTTTATTGATCAGTAGGGGGAAAATGGCGTTCAAAAATCCAAAAAAGGCTACCGGTGCGGAAAGAATGAGGCCGGAAAAACGAGCGAACAGGTTCCCTTTGTTCGAAGGCTTCCAAACCCTGTCTTTGGTGGTGAGACCATGGCTCTTTAAAATGTTGCGGGCCTCACGGAAGCCGGAAATTTTTGTATCAAAAGCAGCAGGGTTATTTTCATAGAGATCGTCAAGCACCCTTACAATATGCAACGACGCCTGCAGGTAACCGTCTTTTCGCTCTGAAAACTTTTCCCCGGCAATTTTATCACCGTCCCAGTCTATGGCGTGAAGATATTCGTCATAAAACGCATCGTTCCGGATGTTCACCACCATAGACTGAAGGCTCTTTTCCATATCCTGTCGCAGCCGATTGACAGCATGACCGGGATTTTCGTAGTACAGATCCTTGTATTCCGATACTTCGATGGGCGTGCCGAAGGTAACATACACATCTGTCAGAAAATCGGAAATATCCCTGTAATAGATGGCAACAGGAACAATCTGGCTGTGAAGCTGAAAATCGAGGGATGCCTCGGTAGGCAGCACGATGCGGGGAACAGCTTTCTGAATGGGGAGCAGCGACTGTTTCGGGTTGTGCCTTCCCTCCGGAAAGAGCGCCAATGGATTCTTTTTTTTCAGGATGCGAGCTGCATTCCGAAAAATCTCGTTGTTTTTGTCCAGGGAATCTTTTCCATCCCGCATTCTGAAAACGGGCATGATACGCATTCCCCTGAGGAGCCAGGCCACAAATTGCTGTTTAAAGATGTCGGCACGGGCCAGAAAAACAATCTGCTTCTTATGGTAACTGGTATAAACCAGTAAAAGTGCGTCGAGCAGCGCATTGCGGTGATTTGGCGCAAAAATGACCGGCTTCACGCGTGACACATTTTCTTTTCTGCCGACAAATACCAGTTTTCTGAAATTCAGCCTCAAAGCTGTCTTGATAGGCAGTTTTACCAGTGCATAGCGAAAGTCGTAACGATAAATCATAGTGTCGTTGTTTCGGATGTTACGGGGTGTCTTCTCCAATAAAAAGCCAGCATAAGCCCGGCCACAATATGCCAAACACCCCACCATGCCGCGATGAATGCCATGCCGCCCAGATTCAGTTCGGGAGGGAAGATCCTGGGGTTGAAGATCAATGCAAGCCCAAGGCCTGAGTTTTGGATGCCTGTTTCAATGGAGATGGATCTGCAATTAATTTCTGCCACCTTGAATGCCTTCGGCATGTAATATCCGGCTATAAATGCCAAACCGTTATGCAGCAATACGATGAAAAAGATCAGATGGATATATCTGAGAAAGAAACTGAAATTCCCGGCCAGGGCGGCGACGATGAAACCTATGAAGAAAATGATGGATGCAGCCTGCACGGTTTTGTCTGCTTTCCTGGCAAACTTCGGGAATTTCATGCCTGTTAACATACCCAGGATGATGGGTATACCCAGAATCAGGAAGACAGTACGGAACATCTCCACCGGATCAATGGAGATAGGCACCAGCAGTGGCGAATGCCTGGCGTAAAGCCCGCCCCAGAAGGCAAAATTGAACGGTGTCATGAACAGGCTCATTACAGTTGTAATGGCGGTAAGGCTGACCGACAGGGTCACGTTCGAATTCGAGATCGCAGAGATGAGATTGGAGACATTTCCGCCGGGACAGGAAGCCACCAGTATCATTCCCAGGGCTACCGCGGTACTGGGTTGTATAACCAATATCAGCAACCAGGTCAAAGCAGGAAGGAGCAGATATTGCGAGATTGCTCCTAACCAGACTGGTTTGGGGTGTGTGACCAGTGTTTTGAAATGCCGGGGGCGGATACTGAGTGCTACGCCAAACATGATGAAAGCAATGGCGATATTCATCAGGGTGATGCTTTCCTGATTGAAGTTCAACCGGATGTTGTCGAGCTGGTCCAAATTGTCAAAAAGGGATAGTAACGGGGTGAATTGCATCTGACTGATTGGTTTAAGGGGCAAAGTTACAAAAATTCTGTGTGCCGTTGTCAATTCATGTGAACTGACATATACAAAAAATCATTTACAGTCTTGTTTTTTGCGTGTATAAATCGGTTGTCAATTTCCATGGACCGGCATATACAAAAAATTCCTATCTTTGTAAAAATTGCAACGATAACCCCGATGAGCGCACCGCTGGCGGAACGACTCCGGCCCCAAAGTCTTGATGAATTTATCGGCCAAACGCATTTGGTTGGTAAGGGAGCTGTGTTGCGGCGGATGATCGATGCGGGAAGGATACCTTCCATTATCTTCTGGGGGCCGCCGGGAGTAGGGAAGACCACCCTTGCCCATATCATCGCCAATACGGTGAACGCACCTTTTTATAAGCTGAGCGCCATCAATTCGGGGGTGAAGGATGTGCGGGAGGTGATTGAGAAAGCAAAAAGCAATCGTTTCTTCAATAATGCGGCTCCCATCCTCTTTATTGATGAAATACACCGGTTCAGTAAATCGCAGCAGGACTCACTGCTGAATGCCGTGGAGACCGGAACGGTGACACTCATCGGTGCTACCACCGAGAATCCCTCCTTCGAGGTGATCCGCCCGCTGCTCTCCCGTTGTCAGGTATATGTGCTCAGGTCGCTCGAGAAGAAAGATCTCGAAGTGCTGTTACGGCGTGCGCTTACCGAAGATCTTATTCTGAAAGAGAAAGAGATTGATGTGCGGGAGACGGATGCGTTGTTCCGTTTTTCGGGTGGTGATGCCCGCAAACTGCTGAACATCCTGGAGCTGACGGTGCAAGCCGATAGCGACGGTAAGGTGGTGATTACCGACAAGATCGTTACCGAGCGGTTGCAGGAAAATCCGGCGGCATATGACAAGGGGGGTGAGATGCACTACGACATCATCTCCGCCTTTATCAAATCGATCCGTGGCAGCGATCCCGACGCGGCGATCTATTGGCTGGCCAGGATGGTGGCCGGAGGGGAAGATCCCAAGTTCATTGCCCGCAGGCTGGTGATCTCCGCCGCCGAGGACATCGGCCTGGCCAATCCCAATGCGTTGCTGCTGGCCAATGCCTGTTTCGATACGCTACAGAAAATCGGGTGGCCCGAGGGACGCATTGTCCTGGCAGAGACGACCATCTATCTCGCTGCATCACCCAAAAGCAACTCTGCCTATCTGGCTATTGATGCGGCCATCGCAAAAGTAGCACAGACCGGTAACCTGCCTGTACCGTTGCATTTACGCAACGCGCCGACCGAGTTGATGAAGGAACTCGATTATGGGAAGGAGTACAAGTATGCGCACGACTATGAAAACAACTTTGTGCATCAGGAGTATCTTCCCAAAGAGTTAAAAAACAGCCGGTTTTGGGATGCTCAACCCAACGCGGCCGAAGCGAAGATGTATGAGCTGATGAAGAAGCTCTGGGGAGAAAAGAAATAGTACTTATCAACCATTAACCTGCCCGTGTTTTATGCAGCAGGAGCTTTATTTCACTAATACCAATCCATGCCGCGATCATAGGGTGAGCTGCGTTGTTCATATTTCAAGTCTTGCAACAGCGTGGAATTTGCACGGATGGTGAAGTTGTAGGATTTGTAGGGACCTATCGGGATGAAGCTGG
>JBDKRY010000118.1:0-4668 GCA_039683155.1 Proteiniphilum sp. | reverse complement strand
TCTGAAAATAAATAGTCCACGTCCTGTAAAACCACGTCCCGTACAAAAGAAGGACCCGATTTCACGCTGAGTAATACCTTTCTCGCCGGCAAGTAAACCACGTCCCGTACAAAAGAAGGAACCCTGTCTCTTTATGCGGAGAACAGGGTTTCTTTTTAAAATTCCGAATTGAAATGAAAACGGATGTTTTTGAAATCCTGCTGTGCCATCATCAGGATGTAGTTTGATTCTGCCAGAAAGACATCCCGGCCCTCTTTATCGTGCGCCATATACTGGAATTTGCGCTTTTTAAAGTCGGCGAGCTGCACCGCATCGTCGCTCTCAATCCAGCATGCTTTATAAAGGTTGATTGGCTCCCAGCGGCACTGCGCGCCATACTCATGCAGCAAACGATATTGAATGACTTCAAACTGAAGCTGACCGACCGTACCAATGATTCTTCTTCCGTTAAACTGATTGGTAAAGAGCTGGGCTACGCCCTCGTCCATCAGCTGCTCAACCCCTTTCTGCAGTTGTTTCGACTTCATGGGATCGGCATTCTCAATGTATTTGAACATCTCCGGTGAGAAGCTCGGCAATCCTTTAAAGTGCAACGCTTCACCCGAAGTGAGGGTATCGCCGATCTTAAAGTTGCCATTATCGGGCAGCCCCACGATATCACCGGCGTAAGCTTCGTCCAGAATTTCTTTTTTCTGCGCCATGAATGCCGTAGGCGAGGAGAACTTCATCATCCGGTTATAACGTACATGTTTATAATTTATGTTCCGTTCAAATTTTCCGGAACACACTTTTACAAAGGCAATACAAGAGCGATGGTTGGGATCCATGTTCGCATGAATCTTGAACACGAAACCGGTGAATGCCTCTTCATAAGGATTCACCGTTCGCTCTTCCGCCTGCACCGGTCGCGGTGAGGGAGCGATCTCCACAAAACAGTCGAGCAACTCTTTCACCCCGAAATTATTCAATGCAGAGCCAAAAAAGACCGGTGCCAGTTTACCGGTAAGATAATCTTCCCGCTGAAAATCAGGGTATACTTCGGTGATCAGCTCCACATCGCTGCGCAGTTTTTTTGCTAAACTGTCGCCGATATGTTTTTCCAAATCGGGCGATTGCAGAGCCAGGCGTACCGACCTGGTTACTAACTGCTTACCGGGCTGGTACAAATCGAGACTCTTCCGGAAAAGATTATAGACCCCGCGAAAGCGGTCTCCCATATCAATGGGCCAGCTCAGGGGGCGAACCGAAATCTGGAGCTCCTCTTCCAGCTCATCCAATATGTCGAAAGGATCTTTCCCTTCACGGTCCATCTTATTCACAAAAATCATCACCGGCGTATTGCGCATACGGCATACCTCCATCAGCTTGCGGGTCTGTGTTTCAACCCCTTTTGCTGCATCCACCACCACAATCACACTATCCACGGCGGTCAGGGTACGAAAAGTATCTTCGGCAAAGTCCTGGTGCCCGGGGGTATCCAGGATGTTTATCTTGTAATCCTCATATTCAAAACCCATCACCGACGTAGCCACGGAAATACCACGCTGTTTCTCTATCTCCATCCAGTCGGAGGTGGCCGTCTTTCTGATTTTGTTCGATTTGACGGCTCCTGCCACATGAATAGCGCCGCCAAACAGCAGCAATTTTTCTGTCAGGGTGGTTTTTCCCGCGTCGGGGTGGCTAATGACGGCGAAGGTGCGCCGCCGTTCTATCTCTTCTTTTAATCTCATATTTTGCGTGATCAGTTCTTAGTTTGTAGGTTTCGAGGTCTCGAGGTTCTTAGTTGTTCAGTTTTCAGTTTTCAGCTTTCAGATTACAGATTTGCTGATCCACTGAGTTCTATATTAATTTTCGCATACAACGCCCCAGTGCTTCTTCCCATTCCGGTATCTCCACATGAAAGGTTGAGGTTATTTTCGACAAATTCATCACGCTGTATGCCGGGCGCCGGGCAGCGGACGGATATTCGTGCGATTGTATGGGAATCAGTTCACAGGAGGCGATGCCGGCAAGCTTTTTGATCAATACGGCAAATTTAAACCAGGTAGTTTCTCCCTTATTTGAAAAATGATATATGCCCGTTTTCCACTCGTTTTCTTCCGAAAACTGCAAAATATGGATAATCATCTCTGCCAGGTCGGCCGCATAAGTAGGGGTACCCCGTTGATCGTCCACAATGGTGAGCAGTTCCCTTTCGTGCATGATGCGGATCATTGTCTTCACAAAATTAGCACCATATTGGGAATACATCCACGATGTACGAAGAATGATCCAGTCACCGCCAGCTGCCTGCAAGGCTTCTTCTCCTTCTAATTTCGATTTGCCGTAAACCGACAATGGTAGTGCGGCCATCTTCTCCGTGTAAGGAACTGTTGATTTGCCATCGAATACAAAATCGGTGGAGATATGGATCACTTTCACGCCATACTTCTTCGCCACCTGTCCAACGTTCGCCACCGCCCTCGCATTGATGGCGTATGCTCTTTCAGCATCTGTTTCCGCCTTGTCCACCGCCGTGTAGGCGGCACAGTTGATCAGATATTGGATGTGGTAATCCGCTACAAAGGCGTCGATTTGACAGATGTCGGTAATATCCAAACTATCGGCATCGGTATAATAGAACCTGAACGGCAGGTTCATTCCGTCAGTCAGTGCTTTGATCTCACTGCCCAGCTGTCCGTTCGACCCGGTTACCAGCACATTTTTCTGCACCAGCCCGTAATAAAACTGCTGCAGGGGAGTCTCCTTTTCAGCTCCACCCAATATCTTGCCAAATCCTGTAAAATTCGCCATAATTCCGTTTTTTGTTTGATCAGCTTTCAGTTATCAGTAATCAGTAATCAGTTGTCAACCGGTATTCAACGCTGAATACCTGACTTTGTACCCTGCATTCTGAGTGTCAAACTTAAAATTCCTTTTGCTGATCGATGGTACGATATTTATTTGAAAGCAGTCGCAGCATTGCTGTGATCTGCGCTACGGCAGCCTGCGTTTGGGGGGAGATCTCACGCTGTTGCAATTTCAAAAGAAGATAGCCATACAGTGCTGTAAAACAGGTCTCCAGCTCCGGCGCATTCCTGTCGCCCGCTTTTGCCCTTAAAGCCACAATATGCGGCAGTGTATGGTAATACAAGGCAATATACTCCGATTCTTTGGGATCTTTCAACAACCGCAAATGCACATCGGTCAGATCGATGATGATATTCTTGTTAATTTGCAAATGGCCCTCTTTCTGAATCCCTTCCGTTTTCATCATCATGATGAGTCCCTCATACCAGTCGCGGGCTTCTTTACGTTCCTCCTCCGTCTGATAAGCAGAATCGATGATGGATTGTTGTACCTTATCAATATTCAGCTCACAGGCACGTAAGATATCTTCTGTCTGCCACATATAGAGCAGGTATTCTGCAACGTTGTCTCGTTTATTCGGGATATTCATACCGGGTGTCAGCAGTTGCGGGTGATGTGTTACCCGAAAATTTTCACTAAATTTGCTACAAAAATACAACTTTATGTGTAAGTTTCAACTGTTTTTTTATTTCTTCGGTTATGGAAGTTGGAATTTGCCACAATGTACAGACATATGCAAAAACAAAACAACACCTCTTTTCATATCATTGAATCAGGTTATTTTCTGGGCGACGGCGGCGTGATGTTTGGTCCCGTTCCCAAAAAATATTGGTCCGCAAAATACAAGGTGGATGAAAAAAATATGTGCGTGATGTCACTTCGTTGCCTGTTTATTGTCAGTGGCAACCGGCGGATCCTTGTAGATAACGGGTTGGGAAACAAGCACGCTTCGAAGTTGAAATTCTTTCAGCCATTCAATCAGAAAGATATCCGGGAGGAGATCCGGAAGATTGGCTATGAACCGGGAGAGGTGACCGACGTAATACTCACCCATCTTCACTTCGACCATTGCGGGGGAAGCACCGTAATCAAAGAGAAGCAGAAAGTGGTACCCAGCTATCCGAATGCCACCTTTCACCTGAGCCTGAAGCAGTGGCAGAACTACCGGAATCCTTCACTCTTCGAGAAAGGTTCCTTCTATCCCGAGAATATTGAACCGGTTTATGATGCGGGGCAGTTAAAATTTGTGCTGGAAGATATCCAACTCGACGAACATGTACGGCTTGAGTTGTACGATGGTCACACCCCCGGCCAGATTGCGGTGTTGTTCGACACCGAAGAGGGAAGTTACGCCTTCCCGGGCGACGTGGTACCCACATCGCTCAATCTGGCACTAAGCTGGCTCTCTGCCTACGATAACAGCGTAACCGTGGCCATGGAAGAGAAAAAACGGTTTATGGACAAAGCCAAAGCGGATAAGCGCACGCTCATTTTCTATCACGATGCTTACACCGTATCAGCCCAATTATGATATAAAAATTTCCCCTGTTGTATATATTAAATATACTTTATATATTTATACTTTCTAAAATTCGGAATACAATGGGAACAAAAGGTTTGAAAATCAACATCCTCTTTACATCGATCATTGTTGCCACGCTGAATGTCTGTACGGCGTTTTCACAGAAAGAAGATTCCCTGTTATTGCAGTTGAAGTCGCTTGAAGAAAAACTTTCGGATTACGAACACCGGTTCGATATAGTAGAAAAACAGATTGACGACCTGATGTGGTTTCGCCGGCTGGAAGATAAAGCCCAT
>JBDKRY010000117.1:0-5474 GCA_039683155.1 Proteiniphilum sp. | reverse complement strand
ATATTTTTTTCCCAAACAATGCGCGAGGCGTACAATAAACAAGGCTTTTCATTTCCGGTGATGCTTCTGATGTAGGCTTCATCTTTGCGTCCGGGATGAAACAGCCCGGTATCCAATCCTCTGTGCCACTGTTTCAACAGTTTTTGGGAGATGCCGTGTTCCACCAGCTCTTTGATCATGAAGTCTGTTGGTGCGTACACGAGATCGCACCGGTTGTAGAATTTCCTGTAGAGGTTGGCGATAAGTGATTCGGTGGCTTTGATCAGAAAGGGTACATTTTTGAAATAGTACCGCATGTAGGAAATAAAATGGGTGTGATAAATAGACAAGACGGGTATTTGATGCTCTTTGGCATACCTTAGTCCGAAAAAACCCAACAAGGAGGGAGTGGAGATATGTACGACATCGGGATTGAAATCATTCAGAATCCGTCGCAGCTTTTTTGCTGCCAGCCCCGGCAGGGCAGCCCTGTAGGATATATTAAAAGGAATGATCGCCGATGGTATCCTGACAACGCGGTATGAAAATTTGTGCCTGGGCGCAACACCGCAAAAAAAGAGATACTCGAACCGATCATCAGGGATTCTGTTGATAAGCTGGTACATTGTTTTAATTGCCCCATCATAATCCTTCACCAGGATATCCGAGAAGAAAGCAACTCTTATTTTCTTCGCAGGTTTTATTATTTCGTATCCGGATAATCTTTCCACAAGAACAGTTCTAATAGTTCCTACTTTTCACTCCCAAAGTAATGAAAAAAGCTGATTTCCATATGATTGGTGGCTTATGCACCGGTGATTGAATTTCCAGGATGCCAAGTTACAATTTTTTACCAAACAGACAAAATCGTGGCTGTTTTTATTTCTGCGATTACTTGTTACCGGCTGCACGCAACACTTATAAATTTCCCAATTGTGCAATCTGGCGTATGTCGAAAGGTGTTGCCTGATAGACAAAGTAATTTAACCAGTTTATATACAAGAGGTTGGCGTGCGATCGCCACTGTACCAATGGCGGTTGCTCAGGATCATTATTCCTGTAATAGTTGAGGGGGATCTCCACGGAATCCATTCCTTTCTCCTTATCACGGATAAACTCATTATGCAACGTATCGGGAGAATATTCTGAGTGACCTGTGACATAAAACTCCCTTCCGCCGCGGGAGGAGACAATATAAACACCTGCTTCTTCCGATTCTGAGAGGATGGTGAGTTCCGGACAACGCTTAATCTCATCGGCAAGGATGGTGGTATGCCGGCTGTGTGGTGCATAAAACTCATCGTCGAATCCCCGGAAAAGCGGGAATGTAGGGTCATTGATCCGATGCGTGAAAACGCCAAACAGCTTTTTTTTCAGAGGATGTTTGTGGATCCCGTAAAAATGGTATAAAGCAGCCTGAGCCCCCCAGCAGATGTAAAAGGTGGAGGTGACATGCGTGCGCGCCCAGTCATATATTCCGGTAACTTCATCCCAGTAGGTTACATCCTCAAAAGGTAACATCTCCACCGGAGCACCGGTAATGATCATTCCATCGTAATAAGCATTCTTTATTTTGGAGAAACTGGTGTAAAATGACATCAAGTGTTCAACAGGTGTATTCTTCGGGGTATGTGAAGACAATCCCAGGAACTCAATCTCAATCTGCAACGGTGAGTTGGAGAGGAGCCTTATCAGATCGGTTTCTGTGGTGATCTTAAGCGGCATAAGATTGAGTATCAGTATTTTGAGCGGACGGATGTCTTGCGTGGAGGCACGCAGATCATCCATTACAAATATATGCTCCTTTTTTAATATCTCTATCGCGGGTAATTTATCGGGTATGTTTACGGGCATAATGCAATGTTTATATGCTGTTTAATGTGAAAAAGTGGGCCGGCGACGCAACTACACCTTCTTTTTTTTCCGGACGCTCCAGCCAAATTTACCTATCTCACGCCCCAGGCTGTAATAATGTCCGTGAGAGTAGGCGAGCAGTCTTGCTTTCTGCAGGTCGAACCTACCGGTTTCCGGATCTAGAAACTGATCATCGGCTTTTACGTTGACGACGTCGGAGAGGAACATGTCGTGCGAACCGAGCGTGATGATTTCTTTCACGCGGCATTCAATGCTGAGCGGTGATTCCAGTATGATCGGCGCTTTCACAACAGTTGCTTTACCGGCTGTGAGCTTCATTTCCTCAAATTTATTGTAATCCCTGCCGGAGCGAACGCCGCACCAATCGGTCGCACGGGCAAGATCCTCCGTCGTGAGATTAATGACAAACTCTTTGTTACGCTTGATAATTTCGGAAGAATGTCGTTCGGGTCTGACGGAGATATAACACATCGGCGGATTTGTATTAATCGTTCCCACCCAACTGACAGTGAAAATATTTTGTTCATCGGGGGTATTGCCACAGCTGATCATCACCACCGGTAGCGGATAGATCATTGTTCCCGGCTTCCAGTCCTGTTTCATAAAATTGACGTTATCAGCGATCAGTTATCAGCAGTCAACAATCTGCGATCAGCTTTGTTGGGTATAATTTTTTATCAAATCATCAAATCATCAAATTATCAAACTTATATCAGCACCACTTCCTCTTTCCTGATCTTCAGTTCACAATAATGACATTGAAGCTCCACCTTCTCTTTATCGATCACGTGAAACCGGGTTTTCATCGGTTCGTTGTTGGTGATGCATTTCGGATTGTTGCACTTCACGATCTCCACAATTTCATCCGGTAGTACCACTTTCTTTTTCTCAACCACTTCAAACTCTTTGATGATGTTTAAATTCACATTGGGCGCCACCAGTGCAATGCGATTCAACTCATCTTCCCGAAAGTATTTGTCGGACACCTTGATGATCCCCTTCTTTCCCATCTTATTGCTTCTCAGGTTGTTGCCAATTGTGATGCGGTTGTCCAGTTTCTGTAACTGAAGCAGTGCAACTACCTTAAAAACCGCGTCGGTGGGGATGTGATCGATGGCTGTACCGTTTTCGAGTGCAGCGACCTGTAATTCTTTTCTCATCTTCGTTAAACTTTTAAATTATTGCCCGGACTCAGTCCACCGCGATGCCCATCAAATCACAGATGACAGCCTGACGGGTATACATCCCGTTTTTAGCCTGTTGAAAATAATAGGCTTTGGGACTGTCATCCACATCCTGGCTGATTTCTTTCACCCGCGGCAGCGGATGCAGCACCTTCAGGTTTTCTTTGGAATCGTTCAGCATATCGTTATGCAGAACATATACGTTCTTAACTTTCTCATATTCCATCAGATCGGTAAAACGCTCCTTCTGCACGCGGGTCATGTAGAGAATATCGGCGCTGTTGATCGACTCGGGTGAAAAGTCGGTATATTCATTGTAAGCAATCTGCTTTTGATCGCAGAATGCTTTGTATTTATCGGAGATATGCAACTCCTCGGGAGCCACAAAGTTAAAGGTGGGCGAGAAGTGCGATAAGCCCTGGATGAGTGAATGCACGGCACGCCCGTACTTCAAATCGCCCACAATGGTTACCGTGAGGTTTTCCAATGTGCCCTGTGTCTCGTAAATAGTGAACAGGTCGAGCATTGTCTGCGTGGGGTGCTGATTGGATCCGTCGCCGGCGTTGACTACCGGCACAGGGGATATCTCGGAAGCATAGCGTGCCGATCCTTCGAGGTGGTGGCGCATGATGATGAGATCGGCATAATTGCTGACCATCATGATGGTATCTTTCAGCGACTCCCCCTTGGTGGAGCTGCTGGTAGCTGCATCTGAGAAACCGATGATACGTCCACTGAGCCTGTTTACCGCGGTTTCGAAACTCAGGCGGGTGCGTGTGGAGGGTTCAAAGAAAAGCGTGGCGCACACTTTTCCCTGCAACAGATCCCGATCGGGGCGCTGTTTAAATCTGGACGTACTTTCGAGGATGCGAAAAATATCGTCCCGGCTGTAATCATCAATATTTACCAAACATTTGTGAAGCATGGGTCTGTTTATTTCGTAATGGATATTCTTTTTAATACATGATGAAAACCCTGCTGTGTGGGGCAAAATCTGAAAAAAGGGATCATCAGACCTCCAGATCAATGTCAAACAACTCATGCCAGGGTAATCCCTGTTTGTTGAGTTGTTCCATAAACGGATCGGGGTTGAACTCTTCCACGTTGAAAACACCCGGTTTTTTCCAGATGCCCTGCATAAACATCATGGCACCGATGGTTGCCGGAACACCTGTCGTATAGCTTACACCCTGAGCGCCGGTCTCTTTATAGGCCTCCTGATGGCTGCAGTTATTGTAGATATAACAGGTACGCTCCCTGCCGTCTTTGATGCCGCGGATACGGCAGCCAATGGATGTCTGGCCGGTATAATTCTCTCCCAGCTCACCCGGATCGGGGAGCACTGCTTTCAGAAATTGTATGGGCACAATCTTCTGCCCGTTATATTCCACCTCATCGATGCGGGCCATGCCGATGTTTTGGATTACCCGCAGGTGGGTAAGGTACTCCTGTCCGAAAGTCATCCAGAAGCGGGCCCGTTTGAGAGTGGGGTAGTTTTTCACCAGTGATTCCAGCTCCTCGTGAAAGATCACGTATGATTCTTTTGGCCCGATCCCGGGATACGTGAGAGGTTTGTGGATCTCATGGGGTTCTGTCACCACCCATTGGCCATCTTCCCAGTACTTTCCTTTTTGGGTTACTTCGCGGATGTTGATTTCGGGATTGAAGTTGGTGGCAAACGCTTTGCCATGGTCCCCTGCATTGCAGTCCACAATATCGAGATAATGAATTTCGTCGAAATGGTGTTTGGCGGCATAGGCTGTGAAGATGCTGGTTACGCCCGGGTCGAACCCGCAACCGAGGATCGCTGTCAGGCCTGCTTTCTCAAACTTGTCGCGGTAAGCCCACTGCCATTTGTACTCAAACCGGGCTTCATCCTTCGGCTCATAGTTGGCGGTGTCCAGATAGTTCACGCCCGCTTCCAGGCAGGCATCCATGATGGTGAGATCCTGATAGGGCAGCGCCACGTTGATCACCAGCTCCGGTTTGAACGCATTGAAAAGTGATACCAGTTCCGGCACATTGTCGGCATCCACCTTCGCTGTTTGTAAGGTTACCCCCGTGCGTCGTTTCACATTTTCCGCAATGGTATCGCATTTGCTTTTGGTGCGGCTTGCCAGCATGATATCGGTAAACACCTGGTTATTTTGTGCCACTTTGTGGGCTACCACCGTTCCCACACCCCCGGCACCAATGATCAGCACTTTTCCCATATATGTCTTTTTATTTACCCGTTAATAGATATTGTCTCCGTGTGCACCTTGCTTCAGATTATTATTGAAATGTCAGGTCAGCTGCATACAGATTTGTTACAAACTTACATAAAAAACTTGTGATTTTATACGCCGCCTGATAAAAATCAAGACCGTAACTGTTCTATAGATAATTAACGTACTCAAAAGGTACAATTGTTTAATTTAAACTTTATCTTTTATG
>JBDKRY010000116.1:0-6792 GCA_039683155.1 Proteiniphilum sp. | reverse complement strand
AGGGCGGTGGTGGCAGCAATGTTGATGTCCGGCATCAGGATGCGCAGCAACGATACCATTTTCAGGCTCAGTGCGAGCCTCTCCGTGCGCGGTAGAAGCTGGTCGCGGGAAGCGAAGAGCGGGGTGTGTGTATGTTCGATGTAGGAACCCATGCCACACATATCGATATCAAATTGCTTCATGAAGAGCAGATCGTCCGCCAGCATCTCCGTCGTCTGAAAAGGCAGTCCGATCATCACACCCGTACCCACCTGATATCGCGTCTTACGCAGTGTTTCAAGCGCATGCATCCGTTTGCCGTAGTTGTGCATTTCATCGTTGGGATGCAATCTCCCGTATAATTCTTCAGAGGAGGTTTCGATGCGGAGCAGGTAGCGGTCTGCGCCGCTTTCAAACCAGCGACGGTACGTATCTTCCGATTGTTCGCCGCAAGACAGGGTGATACCGATCTCCCCGTTGGTCGCCCTCTTCGAATCTTTCAGTATTTTATCAATTTTGTCGATAAAAGCTTTCGAAGAGATTTCGCCCGACTGTATCGCTATTGAGCCGTATCCTTTCTCATGACCTTTCCTCACTGCCTCCATCACCTCATCGTAACTGAGGCTGTAACGGTGAATGGTGCTGTTGGAACGCCTGATGCCACAATAGTAACAATCCTTTTCGCAAACGTTGGAGAGTTCTATCAGTCCCCGTAAATAGACAATGTTGCCCACGTGGCGCAGCTTTATTTCCTTTGAACAGTCGAACAGGTGCTGCTGTTCTTCTTCACCTGTCAAGGAGAGTAGTGTGATGATATCGTCTTTCGACAGCGTGCTTTTTTCTAAAATTTCAAACATCTGATGATTGTTGCAGGCTGGTTGTTTATGGACTAAAAACATTGATTGCCCTTTCATAAATCCCATGCAGGTATGCCAGCGTCATTCCGTAGTTTGTTACCGGTACACCCGCTTTAATGAACGGATTCAGCCGGTTGAGCAATTGCTTGCGCGTAACCATGCATCCGCCGCATTGGATGACAAGAGCGAACTTCTCAATATCATCCGGAAGCTCCGAGAGGCCCGATATGAAGGAGAAGGTGAGGGTTTTCCCTGTAAACTGTTGCAGCAGCTTCGGGATCTTTACACGTCCGATGTCATCGCAGCTGTTCTGGTGCGTGCAGCTCTCCAGGATCAGTACCGTGTCGCCCTCTTCGAGCCCCGAAATGTGTGGTGTCCCTTCCATGAAAGCCTCAAAATTACCTCTCAGCCGGCCAAAAAGAATGCTGAAGCTGGTCAGGGGTATGTTTTCCGGGAGTTTTTCCGCCACAATGCGGAACGCCGAGCTGTCGGTTATTGCCAGGGCAGGGTTGATGCCCAGGTTAAGGAAGTCGCCGAGCTCGTTTTCTTTTATTACTACCGTGATGCATTGGTTGTCCAGCGCGTCGCGGATAGTCTGGCTCTGTGGCAGGATCATTCTTCCTTCCGGTGCTTCTCTGTCGATGGGCGTGATGAGCAGCACCACATCCTTTGGTTTTACCAGGTCACCGATGAGCGAAGTTTTCTGAAACGCCGTTTCCGGTACGATCCGCTTTAATGCTTTAATCAGTCTCTCCCTGTCCGCCGGGTTGATCGTGCTGAAGTCAATAATTTCAGCGTTGGAGTGTTGCTTGATGGCGGTACTGGTAATAGCGGCTATTTTATCGATGTCATTTTTGTTGTGCGCAATGAGGTAGGGTACTTCATATTTCGTAAATTGTTGAATCAACCGTATCTCATAATCGCCAAACTGGTTACCGGCAATCAGTAGGATTGCACAATCAACTCTTCGGATTACCTCCTGTGATTTGTGAATCTTTTTCAATCCGATCTCGCCTAAGTCATCTATCCCGGCGGTGTCTATCACGATCGCCGGGCCGATGTCGAAAATCTCCACCGACTTTTTCACCGGGTCTGTCGTTGTTCCCGGAAAACCTGAAACAATGGAAATCTCCTGTCCGGTGATCATGTTAAGCAGCGAACTTTTGCCGGTATTTCTTCGGCCGAAGATACCGATATGTAAACTGTTAACGCTCACTTTGTTCGTGTTATTTAACTCCGTTGTTATTCGGCTTACGCCGTTATTCACTTACTGCGTCCGTGTTATTCAGTCTCGCTGTTATTACTGGCTAATTATCATTGAATATCAATTGAATAACCATCGAATAACTATTGAATAACCACTGAGCAACTACCGATATAGATCCCTTTCCCCCTGTTTGATCCTGCTGATCTTTTCCCGTACCTCATTCCGCATTTTTTCATTCAGGTCGTCCATATTGTTTTCAATTACCTTCCATCCTCTCTCCGCTGTTCTCTCCGGAGCATAGTCGACCAGGTACTCTGCCAGGGTAAGCATGGCATTGGGTGTGCAAAAACGTTTGATGAATCCGGGCACGGAGAACTCCATGAAATGCTCACCGGTCCTCCCGAGGCGGTAGCAGGCGGTGCAGAACGAAGGCAGCATTTCCTGTTCGAGCAGCTCATCGATGATCTCATTGAGTGAGCGGTCGTCGTTGATCCGAAACTGTCCCCTGTTCAAGTCGTGATCTTTCTCTTTATTTACATAGTTTCCCAATTCTATTTTTGTGCCTCCATCTATCTGAGATATACCGTATTGTAACAGCTCGTTGCGCAGTCGGGCCGGCTCGCGGGCGGTGAGGATCATGCCGGTATAGGGGACAGCCAACCGGAGAATGGCAACAAGGCGGGAGAAATCTTCGTCGGAAGCAAAATAGTTGGTGCCCATCTGCAGCATCGACGCATCCTTCACTCTTGGGAACGAGATAGTGTGCGGTCCCACGTTGTAACACGCCTCCAGATGGTTGGTGTGGCGAACCAGTCCCATCACCTCAAAGCGCCAGTCGTACAGTCCGATCAGCGCCCCGATACCAACATCATCGATGCCTGCTTCCTGTGCCCGGTCGAGCGATGTCAACCGGTAATCAAAGTCTGCTTTTTTCCCCCGCAGATGGTATGTTTTGTACGCTTCACGATGATAGGTTTCCTGGAATATCTGAAAGGTACCGATACCGGCCTCCTTCACGATACGGAATCCTTCAATCTCCAATGGTGCAGCGTTGATATTGACACGACGAATCTCACCGTTGCCTTTTTTCACGCTGTATGCCGTCCTTACGGTGTCGGCAATAAATTCAGGGCTATACTGCGCATGCTCTCCGTATACCAGTATTAACCGTTTCTGGCCGCTATCCTCCAGTGCTTCAATCTCCTTGACCAGTTCATCGCTTGTGAGTGTTTTGCGTACCTGTTCGGTGTTTGAAGCCCTGAATCCGCAATAGGTGCAGTTGTTGGAACATTTGTTGCCTACGTATAGCGGGGCAAACAGTACAATCCTGTTTCCGTAGATTATCTTTTTCAGCTCTCTGGCCCCCTCTTTGATGAGTTGTACGGATTCTTTGTCGGTCGCATTGATGAGAGTGGCTGTCTCTATGAGATTGAGCCGGTTTTTGGCAAGTGATTTTTTAATGATCAACCTGACTTTTTCCGGTGTGGATTGCGTGTGATTTAAATAATCCCAAATCTCCTCCGTATCGATAAACGGCTGCATCGGTACATCGGGAAGGCTGTATGTTTCAGGGCGAAATTGCATATCAATAAAGCAATGAAAGAGATACACACAAATGTACATAAAATCGAAGTATTTCCAAGCGCATGAAAATAAAAATCACTCTTTATTACCCTGTCTGATGTTTTTTTCAAGCAGTTTTTGCAAGTATTCCGGGCTTTTTTTGTTTTAACCGTGAGAAAGGGCTTTCTTTTGGGAAATGATAAAAGGTAATCTCTATGTTTTTTCACAGGGATGTTGGTGTACTTTTTGAAAAATATGTACCTTTGTACTGCGGAAACATTTTATTCCAAAAATATGCTTTCTGAAAATAAACGGCAGGGAAAAACAATCATTTCATGTCAAAAGTCAATTTAAAAGGTTTGGGAGTAGCATTAATCACTCCTTTCAATGAAGATGGTTCCATCGACTTTGAAGCACTTTCGCGATTGCTGGACTACCAGTTGGAAAATGGAACAGATTATATTGTTGCCCTGGGTACAACGGCAGAGACACCCACGCTTTCCAAAAAAGAGAAAGCGGATATTGTGCGATTTATCGTGGAGAAGATAAATGGCCGGATACCTGTCGTAATGGGTGTGGGAGGAAATAACACTGCGGAGCTGGAGAAAGAGCTTCAGTCCGCCGATTTCACGGGAATCAGCGCAGTCTTGTCTGTAACGCCCTATTACAACAAACCTACCCAGGAAGGACTTTTTCAGCATTATTGTGCGCTATCGCAGGCATCGCCGCTGCCCATTATCCTGTATAACGTACCCGGGAGAACCGGTGTGAACATGACTGCCGAAACAACGCTGCGCATCGCACGCCACTGCAGGAATATCATTGCCGTAAAAGAAGCGTCGGGCAATCTGGATCAGATAAAAACCATTATCGACGGAGCTCCGGAGGGTTTCCGGGTTATCTCGGGTGACGATTCCGTTACCACAGCCGTGATTGAAATGGGCGGGATAGGCGTGATCTCGGTGTTTGGAAATGCTTTTCCCAAAGAGATGGGCTGGCTTGTACATAGTGCCCTCGATGGAAATGCCGTGAATGCCCGAAATAAAATGGAGCAGGATTTCAGCCGGCTTTTTCTTCTGATCTTCGTGGAAGGAAACCCCGCAGGCGTGAAATGCATTCTGCATCTCAAAGGGATGATCAACAACAGACTTCGCCTGCCGCTGGTTTCAGTAAGTGAAAAAACACTTCAGGAGATTAAAAAAGAACTTGCCAGATTCAGTTGAATAATAACTTTTCACGCTTTCGGGGCTCTACGGCATTTTTGTTATTAATTTTTCAGGGTTTTGACGACAGTCCCAAATAGTTATAATAACAATTACCTGTTTTTCTTCATCGATACGATAAACAAGTTTGAAAAGTCGTCTTATAACAAGAGATCGGTAGCATTGCGTGAATTCTTCTTATATTTTTCACACACTTCTTCCGTCTGAAAGAAAATACCGTTTTGATAGTCTTTTTCCGCTTTCTTCACCGATTGCCTCGTTTCCCCAATCCTTTTGGTTACCATGCTGAAAAAAACATAAATCGAAAAAACTTACATACAGCATATTTCTTAACTCAGTATCATTGATGTGGAGGAAACATTTTTTTTTGTACTTTTGTATCTACAGACTAAAATATAGAGGCACTAAGAATCTAATTGAGAAGAGTATTCATTCAAAAATTTGCATGACTCAATATTCAAATATATGAAACGAATTGTATATCTAATCATAGTTGTTATGATAACCACAAGTTGTACAGAAAAAAAGACAGCACAGACGGTAGATCGT
This sequence comes from Proteiniphilum sp., assembly GCA_039683155.1. Classification (GTDB taxonomy): domain Bacteria; phylum Bacteroidota; class Bacteroidia; order Bacteroidales; family Dysgonomonadaceae; genus Proteiniphilum. The sequence continues at coordinate 1,414 of JBDKRY010000116.1, read as the reverse complement.
CTCGATCCCGCCAATCTCGATACTACCGCTGCTCCCGGTGGAAGTTTCTATCAATATGCTACCGGAGGCTGGCAGGAAGCCAATCCTATTCCCGATGCGTATGCACGGTATGGCTCCTTCGACAAACTGCGTGAAGAGAATCAGGAGCAGATACAAAGTCTGATCACGGCGCTGGGGACGCAGGAGAACCCTTCCGGCACCAACGCACAGAAGGTGGGCGACCTGTATACGATGGGAATGGACAGTGTGAAACTGAACAGCGACGGCGCTGCACCGCTGCGTTCGCAGCTGGAAGAGATTGCCGGGGCAAAGGATAAGAAAGATATCGTACTGCTGATGGCAAAGGTGAGTCGCTATGCATCCAATCCCTTTTTCGGGTTTGCCGTGGGTGCCGATGACAAAAACAGCGGGATGAACATCGCCCACCTTTACCAGTCGGGTATCGGCATGGGCGACAGGGATTACTACCTGCTTGAAGACGATCATTCCCAACTGCTGCGCGATGCCTACATCACCCTGATGGAAACCCAATTCAAAAATGCAGGATATACCGATGCCGATGCCAGACAGGCTGCCGCCAGCGTGATGAAAATTGAAACGGAGCTGGCACAGGCACATATCACCAAAGAGATGCGCCGTCTGCCGGAATTGAATTACCATAAGATGCTTGTGGTCGATCTCAGCACGCAGGTTGCTCCTTTTGAGTGGACACTGTATTTTGAGGCGATGGGCGCCACCGATCTCGACAGCCTCAACGTATCGCAGATAGAACCGGTGAAAGCAGCGGTCGCCATCATCCAGCGCGAGCCGATGGCGGTGTTGCAGGATTACCTGAGCTGGAAAGTGATCAATTCTGCTGCCTCTTATCTCAGCGATGATTTTGTCAATGCCAATTTTGAATTTTACGGGAAGACACTGAGCGGCAGCAAGGAGCTTCGTCCCCGCTGGCGCAGGGCCATTGACGCCGTAAATGGTGCGATGGGAGAAGCAGTGGGACAACTCTATGTGGAAAAATATTTCCCGGCCCAGGCCAAAGAGCGGATGCTCCAACTGGTGGATAATCTGAAAACTGCTTTGGGTGAGCGCATCGATCAACTTGAATGGATGGATGACGAGACAAAAAGCAAAGCTCAGGAAAAACTCGGCACTTTTATCGTGAAGATAGGATATCCCGATAAGTGGAAAGATTATTCCTCTCTCGAGATTAAGGAAGACTCTTACTGGCAAAACATGATGCGTGCCTCGGAATTTGAATACGGCGAAATGATTGCTGAATTGGGAAAACCGGTGGACAAGACCAAGTGGTACATGTCTCCACAGACTGTCAATGCTTACTACAATCCCTCCTCCAACGAGATCTGTTTCCCTGCAGGTATTCTGCAACCGCCCTTTTTCTATATGAATGGCGATGACG
>JBDKRY010000115.1:0-14893 GCA_039683155.1 Proteiniphilum sp. | reverse complement strand
GCAGGAGTCTTTCCTGGAGCTCTCCTCCGAGCTCAACTTCGACATCTCTTTTCAGGAGGAGAGTATGTTCAGGCGTATGCGCCGGCTGATTTGTTTTGACATGGATTCCACGCTCATTCAGACGGAGGTGATCGATGAGCTTGCGGAGAAGGCCGGCGTGGGTGACAAGGTGAGGGCTATTACAGAATCGGCCATGCACGGCGAGATAGATTTTGAAGAGAGCTTCAGGCAGCGGGTAAAGCTGTTGAAAGGAGTGGATATCTCGGTGATGGAAGAGATTGCCGCGAACCTCCCGATTACCGAAGGACTAGACCATTTGATGAAGGTATTGCAGAAGGTGGGATTCAAAACCGCGATCCTGTCGGGAGGGTTCACCTATTTCGGAAATTATCTGAAGGATAAATACGGTTTTGATTATATGTATGCCAACGAACTGGAGATCGTAAACGGAAAGCTTACCGGTAATTATGTGGGAGATGTGGTAGACGGCAGGAGAAAGGCGGAACTACTGCGGCTCATTGCCCAGGTGGAGCGGATTGATTTGCGACAGACTGTGGCTGTGGGCGACGGAGCCAACGACCTGCCCATGTTGGGTATTGCCGGCTTAGGCATTGCCTTCCATGCCAAACCAAAGGTAAAGCAAAATGCGGGGCAGTCCCTCTCGACAGTAGGTATTGACGGCATCCTCTATTTTTTGGGATACAAAGACTCGATGCTCGACAGTGAAATATTGAATAGCTAAATGTACCTTTAAACACTTTGGTATGGATTTTGTTGATATATTGTTAAATCGCATCGATGGTGAATCGGAACTGAAGAAACCTGGTCATGCGTTGGTTTGTTTCACCCGGCTTGAGACAGGAAAGAGGCTGAGCAGCCTGGCGTCGGCCATTGTACTTTCAAGAGCAGAGAAATCATCCATCACCCTGCTGCATTTCATCGACAACAAGGAGGTGTCGATGGGGGAGGAACAGATAGAGGTATATCGGAACAGGATACTGGCTGATTTTATGCCGAAAGGCGAGAAAAGTAAAATCACCCTGCGCTTATTTATCAGTGAGTCGCGCGACTATCTCTCCGCCATTCAGAAAATGGCGGACGAGCGACGGGTCAACCTGCTGCTGGTAGGGCTGGGCCCGGACGAAATAAACTTCCGTACAGCAGAAAAATACGGGCAGCTGATGAATTATCAGCCAAACACCGAAACTGCTATTCTCTCCCAATTCGGGGAGAAGGAAACCGGGATGTTGAAAAATGTATCTGCCCTGCTGAACCGGAATAAGGTGCCGACAGGGATCTTCCTTGATAATTGTCTTACGGAGACTACCCGCATCTTCATTCCATTGCTGTGCAAGGCCGATGTGCATATTTTCACTTTCATATACCAGGCAGCCCAGAAGGAAAATGTACAGATCATGGTGTGGGACGCCGTGGGAATCATTCAGTCGGAGCCGAAGATGCAGAAGCTGTATCAGTTCATTGTCAAAAAGAGCGACGGTCGGGTGCACCTCTGGGACGACAATAAAAAGATTGAACATGATTTTATTCAGCATCAGGATCTCGTCATTATCGGTATCGACGGATGGCGCAAATTGATCGGTGCTCCCCTGTCGTGGAGAGAAGCACTCCCTTCCATGCTGATCATCAAGGATACATCAAACTGAAATTATTATGCATGCATCTGACACAGGTAACAAACTGAAAGAGATCCATTTCCTCATTGAACAACGGCAACTGAAACAGGCAATTGACGGTGTCAAGGAACTTGCTTCACGGGCACAGCAATGGGCCATCACCGAAAAAATATCGGAACTGGAGACCAATTATCAATATATGCTCCACTACCTGATGGAGGGGAAAAAGGATCCCGAGCAGCAACATATTTACGAGAAGCTGATCCGCGATCTCTACACGGTTGCCGATGATGCTGCCGGGTACCTGCTCCTGCAGGAAAGCACCTCTCTCTTTTTTGATAAGTCGCGACTGCTTCCTGTGCGTACACCGCTCACCCTGGACGAATACCGGAACATCATCACCCGGCAGACGGACACTTTCTCCTTCATCGATCTGCTTGAAGAGGGTGAGGAGAAGGAGCATCGTATGAAAGAAAATGCGCTGGCACACGATAATACCCTGCAGGATCTCTTTTACAGCGTGTATGTATCGCCGAGGGCCAATGCCGATCTGATCGCATCGTTCCGCGATTTTATGGACGATGCCCTCATTCCCGTGTATGATAAAAGCGTATTCCTCTCCGCCCTCACCATGAACGTGCTGCACCGATTCGATGCGGCCAAGGTGGAACTGCTGCTTGACGTGTGCCATCGCCCCGAACCGGAGCTGGTCACGCGCGCCATCATCGGTATCATCCCCATCTTCCAGACCTACACAGCCCGCTGGCCTTTCTTCCCCGAGTGTGGGGACCGACTAAAGCTGTTGTCGGACGACAAGCTGTTCAACCGGAACTTCATCGCTGCCATCATTGGTTTCATTCAGGCACATGAAACAGAAAAGATCACCAAACGACTGACTGAGGAGATTATCCCGGAGATGATGAAACTGAGCCCGATGATCGGCAAGAAAATAAAACTGGATGAGTGGATGGGCGAAAGCGGATTGGATGAAAAAAACCCGGAATGGCAGAAGATACTCGATGAGACCGGGCTGACAGATAAGCTGCAGGAGTTCTCCGAGTTACAGCTCGAGGGAGCCGATGTGTTCCACTCCACTTTCTCCAACCTGAAGTCTTACCCCTTCTTTCAGGAGATGAGCAACTGGTTCCTGCCGTTTAATCCCCGCCACAACAGCATCCGGCAGCTTCTTTCGGATAAGACGGAAGGAGCGTCTCTGATTGAGACCATGCTCCGTTCGTCACTCATCTGCAACTCCGACAAGTATTCCTTTTGTTTCAGCATCATGATGATGCCGGAGAACTACCGCCGGATGATGACTGCACAGTTGGGTGCCGAGGATGAGGAACTCAAAAAGATGGAGGCGGAGGAAGGTGTACTGAAGCCCTATCAGAAAGAGGATACCCTTATCAAACAATATATTCAGGACCTCTACCGTTTCTTCAAACTTTTCGCAAGGCGGACAGAATTCGGGGATATTTTCAGCCTGCCACTCAACTATCACCGGATTGAAGCGTTTCATCCGGTGGTACTGCAGCCGCAGCATCTGGAGCAGATAGCCCTTTATTATTTTGAAAAGAATCACTTCAATGAGGCGCTCGACACCTACACGATGCTGGCCGAAACAGGCGTCACAAAAAGCGAGATCTGGCAAAGATAGGCTACTGCAAGCAGATGCTGGCAGATATCAGCGGAGCGCTGGAAGCTTATCTGCATGCCGATCTGATCGGCGAAAACAATACATGGGTGCTGCATCGTATCGCACATTGCTACCGGATGCTGAAGCAACCCGAGACAGCACTGACCTATTATCGCCGGCTGGAACAATTCAGACCCGACGATCTCAACATCCAGCTCAGCATCGGGCATTGCTACCTGGAACTGAAGCAATACGACAAAGCACTTAACTACTACTTCAAGGTGGAGTTGCTCGACAGCCACAATACGCGTGCGTGGCGTTCGGTGGCGTGGTGTGCTTTTCTATCGCGCAAGTTCGATGTAGCAAGGAAATACTATGCACAGATCCTGGAGAATAAACCCAATGCCCACGATTTCCTCAATGCGGGCCATGTGGAACTGTGCATGGAAGATAACAAAAAGGCGGTGTCGCTTTATCTGTTATCGTTGGAGAAAACCGGCAGTTTTGATACCTTCCGGTCGATGCTTGCCGAAGATGAGGAAGAGTTGCAGGAAGCGGGCGTGAATACCGCTATATTACCAATCATCCTGGATATAATGAGGTATGGTCTTTGATGTGGTGATGTGGTGATGTGGTGATGTGGTGATGTGGTGATTCTGAGAAATCTGCTAATCTACTAATCATTTATGGCGGTAAAGTTGATTTCGTACCATGTATTCGTACACCCTTGGCGGGAGAAAAGCGCGCATATTTTTTCCATCCATGATGCTGTGACGGATGAAGGTGGAAGATATCTCTATGACAGGGGCATTTACCAGCTGTATGGTTTCACGATATTGTTCCGGAATAACCACATTTACTCCCAAACGGGGGTAGATCAGTATCCTGTAGTTCCGGATCAGCCGTTCACAGTCTTTCCACCGATCAAATACCGACCAGTTGTCGCTGCCAATGATCAGCGAAAAGCGCCTGTCGGGATATGCCTGTGTGAGTGCATCCAGCGTGTCAATCGTATAGGAGGGTCGCGGCATATGAAACTCCACATCCGATGGTATAAGCTGATCGTAATCTTCCAGCGCCAGCCGGACCATCTCTAACCGGAGATCATCGGGCAGCAGCTCCTCTGCTTTTTTCAGCGGATTGTGGGGGGAGACCACGAACCACACCTCCTCCAAAGAAGTAAACGCACATAGGTAGCTGGCCAGCATGAGGTGTCCCGCGTGGATGGGATTGAATGATCCCGAAAATACGCCTGTTTCACGTTTATTCATAATTGTCAGCCCCAGTTTCAATTGTCGGTTATCTGACTACTGAGTACCTACAACTGAATACTGAATAAAGAAACCGATGTTCCTTCCGGGCACATCGATCTTTCATATCATTCTTTCCGGGACCTTTTTCAGGCTCGCTTGAAGAGAGAGATAATCCAAAGCAACAGGATCGCTCCCACCAGTGCCGTTACAAGGCTTCCGATAATTCCTCCGGAAGAAATTCCCAACAGGCCAAAAACCCAACCACCAATTACGCCGCCGGCAATACCTACCAAAAGATTAACCAGAAAGCCAAAGCCGCCGCCTCTCATTAATTTACCTGCAAGCCATCCGGCTACTGCTCCGATAATAATCCACCAAATCCATCCCATAATGATTCATTTTTAAAGTGAATACTTTTTGATTAATTCATGTGAAATCAATCTTCTCACTTTAGTAAACGCTTTGTAGTGGAAAATTGTTTAAAAAGAGTGAAAAATAGATTTCTTTTAACTCATCCGGTTTTTATAATCTTCATATCCAAAACGGCGGTAGAGTATAAACTCGCCATCCCTGGTCCAGAGACCGATGGCGGGATGCGATACACCGTTGAAAAAGGTTGATTTCACCGTGGTATAATGGATCATGTCTTCGAATATAATCCTGTCGCCCACCTGTAAGGGTTCGTCGAACGACCAGTCGCCCATAAAGTCGCCACTCAGGCAGCTGTTGCCGCCCATCCTGTAAGTAGGCTTACCCGGTACCGGCTCCTGGTGAGCTCCCCGTATGCGAGGTTTGTAAGGCATCTCCAGGCAATCGGGCATGTGGCAGGCAAAAGAGACGTTCAGCATGGCCGTCTTCACGCCGTGGTTCTCCACAATATCGGCTACGGTAGACACGAGCACGCCGGTTTCCCAGGCAAAGGCGCTTCCCGGCTCCAGGATGATTTCCAGATGCGGGTAGCGTGCTTTCAATTCTGTCAGCACGCCAATAAGATGCTCCACATTGTAATCCTTATGTGTCATCAAATGGCCTCCTCCCAGGTTCAGCCACCGGATCTGCCCAAAGAGACGGCCGAAATTATGTTCCACAACCTCCAGCGTTTTTTCCAGATCGAAGGAGTTATTTTCACAGAGGTTGTGCAGATGCAGCCCGGTAATACCTTCGGGAAGGTTCTCCCCGATCCTGTCGGAGGTGATACCGAGGCGTGAACCGGGTGCGCTGGGGTTGTACAGGTCGGTATCGACCACCGAGAATTCGGGGTTGATCCTCAACCCGCACGCTATTTCTTTTCCCGAAGCTTTTACCATGGGATAAAATCGTTCGAACTGCGACAGGGAGTTGAAGGTGATGTGACTGCTGTACTTCAGGAAGAGCGGAAATTCTTCCTCGGTGTAAACGGGTGCATAGGTATGTGCCGGATTGCCCATCTCCTCGAAGGCCAGTTGCGCCTCGGCAACAGAGCTGGCAGTAGAGTAGCCGATGTATTCCCGCACAATGGGAAATGAGCGCCACATGGCAAAGGCCTTGAATGCAAGGATGATATTCACCCCGGCGCGTTCCTTAACCGATTTGATCAGCTGCAGGTTTCTGCGCAGCAGCTCTTCCTCCATCACATAACAGGGGGAGGGTATCTTTGTAAAATCAATCATTTTTTGTCAGTTGTCGTTGACAGTTATCAGCATTCAGTTGTCGCTGTCGTTGTCAGTTGTCGGGATTCAGTTTTCAGTTTTCAGTTTTCAGCTCTTAAGAACCAGGAAAAAAGAGTCATGACAAAAAATTTTAACTTCTCATTCCTCATTTCTTATTTCTCATTCCTTATTTCTTATTTCTTATTTCTTATTTCTCAGAATTCAGTTTCGCCGGTCTTCAAAGCAAAGGTTTCGATGTGAACCTTCTCCCAGTGCAGATTGTGGAGGTCGGCAGGGGTTCTCTCCTTCTCTTTCCTGCCGAAGGCAATCACGCAAACTACTTCAAGGGGCATGGGTATTTGTAACAACTCATTGATGTAATCGCCCGACGACACCATGTCGGAATAAAACCTGTTGCGTACCTGTACCCAACAGCTGCCTATGCCGAGTTCTTCCGCCTGCAATTGCATATTGATGGCTGCAATGGATGCATCTTCAATCCAGGCATCGCTTACCAGGGGATTCCCAATTACCACGACAGCCAGGGCTGCATCGGCAATAAAGGTGGCACTATGCGGCTTACAAAGCGACAGTCGGGCAAGTGTCTCTTTCTCCTCCACGGCAATGAACTCCCACGAATGTCTGTTCTTGGAAGTGGGTGAAAGCAATCCTGCTTCAAAGATCATCCGGGTTTCATCGGGTGTCAGCAGTTCCTTTTTGTATTTTCTAATGCTGCGGCGCTGCATCAATAATTGTTGAAAACGGTCCATGATTTATACTTTGAAATGAGAGCACAATGATACAAAAAAAAAGGGAGAATCCCAGAGTGCCCGAAAATTCACGGAGAAAACCGGAAGCGTATTGCGATAAATCAGGCTGTGCACACGTGGAAATTTGAGCGGGACCGTGAAAAACAGGGAGAGCATACGGAGAAATAAGATGGATACCACAGTAAAATATGGGCGTGCACATGGTGAAATATGGGATCGTCCGGTTAGTTTAATTAGAATAATTCCAAACAATTGGGTTCTTTTTCCTATTTTTGCAGAAAATGTGCTTCCGATATGTATCACGCTTCCAAGATAAAAGTAAAGTCGTATATGAAGATGGCCGATCTGATCGATGTCAATCCGAACCTGCTGCTGATGTTGCAGCATTTCAACATTGATTTCCGGGTAAGTGATCAGACCGTGGCGCAGCTCTGTACCGGTCATGGCATCAGTGAAAATCTGTTCATCAACATTGCCAATCTCTACAACGGTTTAGGCACGAGAGCACATCAACCGTACACACGTGACGATCTGGTTCAGGTAATCGATTTTCTGAAGCAGAGTCATCATTATTACCGCTCCGACAAATATCCCCAGATCAGCTCTTACATTCGTCAACTGCAGGAAAATCATGCTGCGAAAGAACTGAAGCTGCTCGAAAAGTTTTTCAATGAATACTTCACCGAGGTGATCGATCATCTCGATTATGAAGACAACATTGCTTTTCCCTATTTCATCACCTTATTGAAAAAAGCCGATGAACCGGGTAAACGTGAACTTTACTCTTCCATTGAGTATGGCGAGCATCATACCGATATTGAGTTGAAATTAAAAGATCTGAAGCAGCTGCTTCTGAAGTATGTAAATATTGAGAACGATCTGGATCTGCGGCGCAAGTTGTTTTTCGCGCTCTATGAGCTTGAATTTGATTTGTACATCCACTCCCTGATTGAAGAAACCATTCTGATTCCGGCGGGTGTGGACATTGAAAAAGAGCAAAATGCGTAATCCGCTGCTTCATATTGCCATTCTGGAGTCCTCACGGATCATCTGCGAGGGGCTGCAGACCATCCTCTACCAATCTGATCTTGACTGCCGGGTTCACCGGTCAGAGACGTTGGAAGAGCTTTCCGAACTTCTTGAAACCACGTCCGTGGATATCCTCATTGCCAACCCCCTGCAGTTTATGAACCGGGAAAAGGAAATCCGCAAAATCCGCAAATTGCATCCGTTGATGTCTATTGCGGGCATCGATTACGGCGTCATTCAAAAACAGTCGATGGTTACCGACATTTCTTTCACGCTCTATGATTCTGCAGAGCATATCATTCATGCTCTCTCAAAGCTCGGTAAAAAAAAACAGTCGGCTGCACTGCAGAAAAATGAGGACGACAACCTCACCAAAAGGGAGATTGAGGTCCTCACGGGACTTGTAAACGGATTGATGAACAAGGAGATTGCCGACTCGCTCAACATCAGCATCCATACTGTGGTGCGGCACCGGAAGAACATCACCATGAAAACCGGCATCCGAAGCCAGTCGGGTCTCACCATCTATGCCATCTCCAAAAAAATTGTGTCGATAGAGGATATCGAAATTTAAAATTGCCAGGTCATTGCCACCGCCACGTTTCGCGGATCGGTGGGATTGAGGTACCCACCTCTGTAGTAGGCGGTATATCCCACAGAATCAAAGATATTATTCAGGAACAGGCGCAGCTGGCAACGGTTGATCCTGTAGCCGGCCTGCAGATTCACGGTGGTGTAGGCATCGGCCATAAACGGTTTTGTATTGGGTTGCACATGATGTCCCGGCAGCACCTGGTAGGTATATTCGGCAAAAGGCCTTTCTCCCGTGTAATAGATTCCTGCTCCCAGCGACAGGTTTCTGAAGAAGCCGTCGAAAACAGTGTAGTTGAGCCATCCGTTGGCGGTATGACCGGCAGCATTCATGGGAGCCGATCCTTCGTGGTAGTAGGGGCTGTCGTGATAACCCGCATCGAGGTAAGCGTATCCCACAACGGCATCCAGATTTTTCAGCACTTTCCCGGTCAGCTCCAGCTCCACCCCCTGTCGTTTCAGGTTACCTGCCTTGATGTAATATCCGGTGTTGTTACCGGCATCGTTGAGCGCAGCATAGGTGAGGTTGTTATTCAGTATATGAAACCAGGTGGCATTGAACCGCAGCCTGTTGTTGAACCACTCTGTCTTGATCCCGGCTTCGACCTGTTTTTCCCGCGATGGACCAACCGGGGTGATCCGGTCTTCGAGCAGGTTGGCAGCCCCGCGTAGAGAGGTGGTTGTGGTGTACGATGCAAAAAGGTTGACATTTTCGAGAGGGGTGATGATCACGCCAAACAGTGGATCCCACACGTTCCCCCCGCTGGTGGAGACGCTGCTGTTGCTCATTCCGCTCATCTGGCTGTAGCGCAGCCCCAGAGAGAGTTTCAGATATTGGTTGAATGTCATCACTTCCTGCAGCAGCATACCATAGGCATATTCGCGCGAATGAACAGGGTCACCGTTGCTGAGACTCACATTGGGAGCGGTGTTGTTGATGGGTTGCAGCACATCTACGGTATCTACTGTCACCGTGTTGGTGTTGACAGTAGTGAGATCGGTCCACCGGTAATCGAGCCCAAGGTTGAACGTATGCTTCACCATGCCGGTATACAGATCTTTCCCGATCAGGTCGATCTGAAACACGCCGTTTTTATCATCTCTCTCGCTGCCACTGTAGGTACGTGACCGTAAATTGTAATGCCCTGTTTGTGTCGCATCTCTGAGGGGCGAAGCAAGCGATCCGACCTTTGTCTGATTCATACCGGAAGCGGCATAAGCGACGCGCAGGCTGAGGGATTCATTGATTGTACGATAGATTTGGGCCAGGTACGTGCGCGTGTGGGTCACCTGACGATCGGTAGAGAAACCCAGGAAGCGGTCGTGGGGCATCGCGAACACGTTGAACACACTGTCGGCACTCAGGTTTACCGTACCCTGATCAGGGGTGCGGGAATCGTGTAAATAATCCATCTCCAGTGTGAGGTTGGTTTTGTCGTCGGGGCGCCATGCGAAAGACGGATTCAGGTACAGGCGGTCTTTGGATACATGTACCCGGTAGTTATCGCCCCGTTCCCAGGCGCCGTTCAAACGAAAAGCAGTCCGCTGCAGTTTATCGGACACAAACTGCACATCGAAGGTGGGACGCACCTGCCCCCAGCTGCCTGTGCGGAGCCCCACGTTGCCGGCGTTGATGAACCGGGGGGTTTTGGTGGCGATGTTGACTACGCCGCCCGCCGACCCCAGATCGTTGCCCAGTCCCTGAGCAATGGCGGCTGATCCGCGGAGAATCTGGATGGTTTCCACTCCCTGCATGTCGGTCAGAAAACCTGTCCCCCTGAAATCGGAATGTACCCTCACCCCGTTTTTTACGACGGGAATGCCTCTGTATCCGCGGGAAGTCAAACTTTCCGTGGTGTTGCCAAAGGTAGCGAAGGTACCCACGCCCGGTGCATTTCGTACGGCATCATTTAACGTAAGCGCGCCCTGGTCGGTCAGCATCTTCTGCGAGATCACCGAGATGCTCTGCACCTGTTCATCGAGACGAAGCGGGATCCGCGTGAGAGCATCCATCTTCTCCGGCCGCTCCCTGCGTCTGCCAAACACCTCTACCTCAAGCAATACCCGTTCGTCGCGTTCCATCCGGAAGGTATCTTCCTGTATCACACCTGGCTGAAAGTCGATCTCTTTTGTCACGGGTTTATAACCCATGTAGCTTACCAGCACGGCATGTGTTCCGCCCGGTATGTTGCCGATGCGGAATGTGCCGGTAACATCGGTATCATCACCGATTCCCAGTTCTTCCAGGTAAACTGTGGCGCCGATCAGTTTCTGATTCTCTTCGCCCACGACTGTTCCCGTAAATAAGTTGTTATGTTGTGAAAACGCTTCACCAAAGCCAGCGAGCAGGCTCATCCATAGGATAACCAATCTTGTATTCATCTGTTGCGATTTATTTTGAGGCAACACCGAACAATCTCAGGGCTGCACTTCTGATTAATTTGGGTTGATAATTACAGATGACAAAGAAAGGTCAAAATATGACGGACCGCAATCCCATGAAATCACCATTTCAGCGGTGGCGAATACCCACAATATGCAATTGCAGCACCTCTTTCATGGAAATATTTTTGTATGGTAAAGTCAGAGTTTTCGTTTTTCAGCCGTTTTGTTAAACAATTTTACGGGGTCATACGTTTCAATTCTCTAATCGAAACCACCGGCCGTGCCGATGGATGCTATCCATTCCCAGGTCATACGTTTCAATTCTTTAATCGAAACCGGGCAATTGCATAGCGTGGAACGTTTTCACAATTATTGCGGTTTTTTCCCTTTTTTCAAAAAAAAGTCATAGTTTTACATATGCTTAATCATCACAAAATGATCAGAAAGACCCATGAAGCGAGTGTGAACATCATTACATCCAAGAACCTTTTCATTAAGCTAAATGAGGAAAGGACAATCTTGCCTGGACGATGCCGTAGCGAGAACCGGAGTTCCACACAACCTAAGTGTAAAAAAATAAATATTGATATATGAAAGTTCATGAATATCAGGCAAAAGAGATGTTTGCAACCTACGGAATTCCTGTAGACAAGAGTACCGTATGCCGATCGGTGGAGGATGCAGTGAAGGCATATACACAACTGGATTCGCAAAAGGCGATCGTGAAGGCGCAGGTGCATACCGGCGGCAGAGGCAAGGCTGGCGGCGTGAAGCTGGCGAACGATGAGATTGAGTTGCGCAGGCACGCAGCCGCCATACTGGGCATGGATATCAAGGGGTTCACCGTTGATCGCATTCTCGTGGGGCAGGCGGTAAATATCGACAAAGAGTATTACGTCAGCTACGTGATCGACCGGAGCACCAAATCGACCATCCTGATGCTGAGCAAGGAGGGAGGCATGGATATTGAAGAGGTGGCGCGGACAACACCGGAGAAGATCCACAAGTTCGTGATTGACCCCTCCATCGGTGTTCCCGATTTTCTGGCACGTGAGGCTGCCTTCAAGCTGTTCGACGACATCGCGCCGGTGCGTCAGGCTGCCGTTATCTTCCAAAAGTTATATACGTTATTTGTAGAAACCGATGCATCGCTGGCAGAGATCAATCCGCTGGTACTGACCAAAGAAGGCACGATCATGGCGATTGATGCGAAGATGACCTTCGATGACAATGCGCTCTACCGCCATCCGAAGATTGCCGCGCTCAACGAGCCTACCGAAGAGGAGAAGAAGGAGCAGAGCGCCAAGAGCAAAGGATTCAGCTACGTGCACCTGGGTGGTGAGATTGGCTGCATGGTGAATGGCGCCGGTCTGGCGATGGCCACGATGGACATGATCAAGCTCTACGGCGGCAACCCTGCCAACTTCCTCGATATTGGCGGGAGCTCCAACCCCACCAAAGTGATTGAGGCAATGAAGCTGCTGCTGAGTGACAGAAACGTGAAAGTGGTGCTGATCAACATCTTCGGGGGCATCACCCGCTGCGACGATGTGGCAAGGGGTCTGCTGGAAGCATTCCATCAGATCAAGACCGAGGTACCCATTGTGATCCGTCTTACCGGCACCAACGAGAAGGAAGGGCGGGCACTGCTGCAGGGCACACATTTTCACGTGGCGGAGACCATGGGTGAAGCAACCCGGAAAGCGGTGGAACTTACAAATCAACATCAAGACTGAAAAACAAATAGCATATGAGTATTCTGATAGATAAAAAGAGCCGGCTGATCGTACAGGGCATTACCGGTCGCGACGGAGGTTTCCACGCCTCGAAGATGAAAGCCTACGGTACAAACGTGGTTGGCGGCACTTCACCCGGCAAAGCGGGAGAGCAGGTGGATGGCATTCCGGTGTTCAATACGGTGAGAGATGCCGTGAAGGAGACTGAAGCAGATACATCGGTGATTTTTGTCCCCGCCCCTTTTGCAAAAGATGCCATGATGGAAGCGGCCGATGCAGGGATAAGGCTGATTGTCTGCATCACGGAAGGTGTACCCACCCTCGACGTGGTGAAAGCCTACAGCTACATCCGGCGCAAAGGAGCCCGACTGATCGGGCCCAACTGCCCCGGACTGATCTCACCGGGCAAAAGTCTGGTGGGGATCATGCCCTCCATGATCTTCAGGGAGGGAAGCACAGGGGTGATCAGCCGCAGCGGAACGCTCACCTATGAGGTAGTGTATAACCTGACGGAACATGGTATGGGACAATCCACCGCAGTAGGTGTGGGAGGCGACCCCGTGGTGGGACTTTATTACCGGGAACTGCTGGAGATGTTCGAAAACGATCCCGAGACCGATTCCATCGCCCTCATCGGCGAGATCGGCGGCGATGCGGAGGAGCGTGCCGCGGAATACATCAGGGATCATGTCACCAAGCCAGTGGCGGTCTTCATTGCCGGGCAGCAGGCGCCTCCGGGCAAGCAGATGGGACATGCCGGTGCCATCATCGCCAGCGGGTCGGGCACAGCAGCCGAGAAAATCGCCGCCTTCGAAGCGGTCGGTGTGCCGGTGGCCAAAGAACCCGGCCAGATACCGGCACTGTTGAAAATGCTTCATTAGTCAGCAAACGCATGTCTGAAACCCTGGGTCTTGTTCCAGTTGCCACGGGTGAAGTCGGGCACCTCCACCGGGGCGCTATTGTTCTCGATGGAGATACGGCTCAGTTCGGCCAGCGAACACCACTCTGCCAGGTCATACACGTCCATATCGAGCGGCAAGCCATTACGCAGGCAATATACCAGGCGGTAGTCCATGATAAAATCCATGCCACCGTGACCGCCTACCTCTTTGGCTTTCTCTTCCAGCTCCTGATGAATGCGGTGTTTGTATTTTGTCATCAGCGCATCTCTGACCTCGTTGGAGGCATAGGAGTGCGCGCTCAGGTTTTCATGATCGGGTGTGACACTTTCATCCAGCATCTCCCCCTCCAGTGCGTACCCCTCGTTGGGGTATTTGTTGGCGAACCCTTTCGTGCCGCTCACCTGATACATGCGGGTGTAGGGACGAAGAGAAGACACATCGTGCTGTATATGGATGGTTTTCCCCTTCTCGGTGCGGATCATGGTCATGGTGTGCTGGCCGTTGGCGAATTGGTAGGCGCTGTCGCGATCCATACCCCGTTCTTCGATCAGGTATTCGGGAATGTTGACCGGCCTGGTATCCATTGACACCAACACGTTCATCTTGTCACCGCGGTGGATATCCAGCACCTGGGCAGCAGGACCCATGCCGTGTGTTGGATACACGTCGCCGCGAAACTCCTTGTTGTACTGCATGCGCCAGTCTCCCTCGTAAGAATCCCAGAAATCTCTCAGATTATGGATGTAGGCACCTTCTGCATGCAGCACTTCACCGAAGAGGCCTTGCTGTGCCATGTTCAGGGTGGTGAGTTCAAAGAAGTCATAGACACAGTTCTCCAGCTGCATGGCATGTTTCTGCGTTTTCTCGGCGGTGTTGACGACCGACCATATCTCATCGAGCGTCATGGCTGCGGGCACCTCGCACGCTACATGCTTGCCCTGCTCCATGGCATAGACCATCATTTCTGCGTGATGCTTCCAGTCGGTAGCAATGTAGACCAGGTCCAAATCATCGCGTTCAACCAGTTCTTTCCAGGCCTCCTCGCTGCCGCTGTATGCCGCTGCGCGGGGCAATCCGGCTTTGTCGAGAATAGTCTGTGCACGCTCCACCCTGTCGGCATGCAGATCACACAGGGCTACGATCTTCGTACCGGGAATGTATGTAAAACGTTCGACGGCACCCGGGCCACGCATGCCCAATCCGATAAAGCCGACCCGCACCGTGTCAAGCTTTGGGGCTGCTAAACCGAGCACATCTTTTTGTCCGGCGGGCCGTTCGGGAACATCCGTTTGAATTACATATTGCGCCGGATCATTTTTTACGGGTCTC
>JBDKRY010000114.1:0-16510 GCA_039683155.1 Proteiniphilum sp. | reverse complement strand
GTGAGTGAACGTGTAGATGTACAAATGGATACATGTGTGTTGAATGAGATTTTTTGAATCTGCATAGGCAAATATACGCAAAATTAGACCATGTTTGATGGAGTTATTGTCATAAGTTATCAACCGGTGATGCTATCTATCAAAAAGAGAGGAGTTTTATCATGGGGATATTTCCCACAAAAAAACCGATGGGGCAATCCCACCGGTTTATGTCTGTCAAAAGCACGGTATCAGCTTACTTTGCAATCCTCTCAAGCCATTTGAGCATCGCCAGCATGGTGAACATGGAGATGAGGCAGGCTACCACAAAGACCATCCAGGTGGCTGTCATAGAGAAGGAGGTGTAGAAGATGGCACCAATGAAGAGCAGGCTGTTGCCTGCTGCGGTAGCACCCAGCCAGGCTCCCTGCATGATTCCCTGATATTTTGGAGGAGCCACTTTCGATACGAAAGAGATGCCGAGTGGACTGATAAAGAGCTCTGCCACCGTGAGGATGAAGTACGTACCTATCAGCAACCAGGGTGTAACACGCGCTGCATCAGGCAGTCCGCCCAGAGCATCTACATCCTCCTTTAGGGGTAGTCCCATGGACCCGAGTGCCATGACGACATATGCCAGGGCAGCAATTCCCATCCCGATGGCAATCTTTCGCGGCGTGGAAGGCTCTTTGCCTTTGGCTCGCAGCCAACCGAAGAACCCCACGATGATGGGCGTAAGGAACACCACAAAGAACGGATTGATCGCCTGGAATATTTCTGCTCCCTGCAGGGTGGCAAAACCCAGGTTTACTTTGATCTGGCTCAGGTCGGTATAATCTTTGGCGAAGTAGGTGAGTGTGAGTCCGTTTTGATGAAAAGAGAACCAGAAGAAGATCACCACGGCAAACACCGCAAACAAGGCATAGAGACGTTGCTTAACCTCTTTGATGTCCATCTCCTCAATGGTTGCGCCACCCTCAGCCTCACTCTTTTTGCCGGCAGGATCGGGGAACCTGTTTTTATTGACCAGGTATATCACCAGTGAGATAAGCATGGCAAAGATGGCCACCGCGAAGGCATAATGGAAGCCGGTGGTGAACACATTCAGGTATTCATTCGCGAAGGTGGTAAGGTCTGACCCGGTATATCCCGCTTCAGACGCCAGATTCTGTAAACGGGCCGCACCTTCGGACGTAATCGAATTCGCCAGATGCTGATGTGCCAGCGCAGGCAGATCGGCATTATAGAGGAAGCCGTTCTTTTCCACCCACCAGTTTCTGACGCCTACCGCCAGGAACGGGGCAAAGATGGCCCCTACATTGATGAACATATAAAATAACTGGAAGCCGGAGTCGCGCATCTTGCTGTATTTGGGATCATCATACATCTGTCCCACCAGTGCCTGCAGGTTACCCTTGAATAATCCGTTGCCGAAGGCAATTACCAGAAGACCCAGGCAGGTGAACGCCAGCAGCAGGCCGAACTGGCCGGCAGGAACGGGCGTGGGTGTGGGGATGGCGATAATCAGATATCCCAACGTCATCAGCAACAATCCGGTTAAAATAACGCCTTTGTAATTACGCGTTTTATCGGCCAGTAATCCACCCACAAGCGCCAGCAGATAGATGGATGCATAGAAGATGGAGTAGATGATGCCGGTTTTGGTTTCGTCCAGACCAAACTTTGTCATGATAAAAAGTGAGAGGATGGCCATCATGGTGTAAAAACCAAATCGCTCTCCCATGTTTGTCAGCGATGCTGCCAACAGACCTTTTGGATGATTTTTGAACATGTTCAATATATTTTGGGTTATTAATATTAGTTCACAAGGTTAAACTATTTCACATTGCATTGAAATAGTTTTCGGCTTTTTTGTGTGCAAATATAAATCTTTTTCGCACAAATAACGACTGCTTTCGTAAAAATGAACCGTTTTTTTTAGCGGAAGCATACAATGTCATTTTTTTTTCTTTTTTTGTTTGAATAAATAAAAAAAGTTGTACATTTGCACGCATCATTGAAGGTATTTATTTTTTGTTTCAAGAAAATAATCACGCATGAATAGTTCGGTATTTGCATTTTCTTTCTGGTTTTACTTTTACTTTAGCAGGTAAAGGCAGGATTTTATATGCAAAAGAGAAGAAAAAAAACATATCAGATACATAAAATCCTGTCGATTACACGATGGGATTTTTTTTTGGGTAACAAGGAAAAAGATGAAGAGAGTTGCCATACAGGGTGGTTTGGGTGCCTATCATGAGATTGCGGCGCGCGATTATTTCCGGGGTGAAACGTTGGAGATTGTGCCATGTAATACCTTTCGCGATATTTTTGTCGAGGCGGATAAAGACCCTCACCTGATTGGGGTGATGGCCATTGAAAATACCATTGCAGGAAGTCTGCTGCAAAACCACGATCTGTTGAAAATGAATCATCTGCAGATTGCCGGAGAGCATAAGCTGCGCATCACCCATTCACTGGCGGCTCTTCCGGGCCGGTCGCTCAACGATATCAAAGAGGTGATGTCACACCCCATGGCACTGATGCAGTGTGAAGATTTCCTTGATTCGCTCCCCGGTATCAAGGTTGTGGAACACGATGATACTGCCCTTGCAGCCAGAGATATCCGCGATAAGGAGATGCCGGAGACGGCTGCCATCTGCAGTTCCCTTGCCGCAGAGATGTACGGTCTGGAAATTCTTGCCCGGGGAATAGAAACAAACAAGCGGAATTTTACCCGTTTCTTTATTCTGGCACGTGAAGAGATGGTGCAGGAGATTCAGAAAGAGAACCACATCAACAAGTCGTCGCTGGTATTTGTGCTTCCCCACAATGAAGGAAGCCTCTCCAGGGTACTTTCGGTCTTGTCGTTTTATGGCATCAACCTCACCCGCATCCAGTCGCTTCCCATTATCGGCCGGGAGTGGGAGTATCAGTTTTACATCGACCTCACTTTCGACGATTACAACCGTTATCGGCAATCGATCGACGCGATTATGCCCCTGATCAGCGGCCTGAAAGTGCTGGGCGAATACAGGGAGGAGAAGTATGATAGTACTGACAACGATCAGCAGTGAACATTTAAACAGTCCCATGCGACCAAAGTGTAAAAAATAAATATTTACGTATGAAACCAATAGAACCGGCAGCCCATATCCAATCAATTTCTGAGTATTATTTCTCGGTGAAGCTGGCAGAGGTAGCCCGCATGAATGCCGAAGGCAAGGATGTGATCAGTCTGGCCGTGGGAGCTCCCGACAGGATGCCGTCAGCAGAAACCATCGACACACTGTGTGAGGCGGCGCGACGTCCCGATGCACATGCCTATCAGCCTTATACGGGTATTCCTGAGCTACGCCGTGCCTATGCCGATTGGTACAAAAGAATCTATCATGTAGATCTGGCACAGGATGAAGTGTTGCCGCTCATCGGATCAAAAGAGGGTATTCTGCATATCTCGATGACGTTCCTGAATTTTGGAGATGCTGTTTTGGTGCCCAACCCCGGTTATCCAACCTACACATCTGTGTCGAATCTTTTGAGAGCCCGCGTTGTTCAGTATGATTTGGTGGAAGATAAAGGGTGGCAACCCGATTTTGAAGCCCTGGAAAGGCTGGATCTCACGGGAGTGAAGCTGATGTGGGTCAACTATCCAAATATGCCCACAGGGGCCAATGCCTCCGTTGAGTTGTTCAGGAAGCTGGTCTCTTTCGGGAAGAAACACGGCATCATTATCTGTCACGATAATCCTTACAGTTTCATTTTGAATGACGCTCCCATGAGCATCTTATCTGTTCCCGGAGCCAGGGATATCTGTATCGAACTGAACTCATTGAGCAAATCGCACAATATGTCGGGCTGGCGCATGGGAATGCTGGCATCCAATCCACAAGTTGTGCAGTGGGTGCTCAAAGCAAAGAGCAACATCGACAGTGGACAGTTCAAGCCGATGCAGCTCGCTGCTGTAGCTGCACTGTCGAACAGTTCCGCATGGCACGCCGAAATGAACCGTATCTATGCCGAACGGCGCATTTGGGCTGAAAAAATTATGGAGTTGCTGCATGCCACGTACGACAAAAGTCAGGTGGGATTATTCGTCTGGGGAAAGCTGGCCGATGGGACGCAGGGTAGCGAATCGTTGGTGGATGAGTTGTTGCATGGGGCACGGGTTTTTATCACACCGGGTTCTATCTTCGGCAGCAACGGCGAAAAGTTCATCCGCATCTCACTGGGTTCTGCGGTAGAGAAACTGCAGCAGGCCCACATGCGGATTGGGGAATATATACAGGGTAAACAATTGTAATTCATTCGCTCCACGCATGTTTTTCGCTTTGCTTTTTTCGGCTACGCCGTTATTCGTTCTTTGCACGTTATTCGTCTTTGCCGTAATTTGCTTCGCGTTATTCGTGCAGCGCACGTAATTTGAATAACTACTCTGACTGTGTCAACTGATAATTAACAACTAACAAACTGAAAACTACAATATGATGGAATTCGAATCAATCTTATTACCGGGAATAGATGCGAAGCGGCCGCTGGTGATTGCAGGGCCCTGCAGCGCCGAAACTGAAGAACAGGTGATGACCACTGCCAGACAGCTGGCTGCGACCGGGGTGAAGATTTACAGGGCAGGTGTCTGGAAGCCGCGTACCAAGCCCGGTGGTTTTGAAGGGGTGGGGAGTCCTGCACTCAAGTGGTTGATGCAGGCCGAAAAGGAAACAGGCATGTGTATGGCTACCGAGGTGGCTACCGAGAAGCATGTTTATGAAGCGTTGAAGTACGGGATCGACATTCTTTGGATTGGCGCCCGCACAGTTGCCAATCCTTTTGCGGTACAGGAGATTGCTGATACCTTGAAGGGAGTGGACATTCCTATTTTAATTAAAAACCCGGTCAATCCCGATCTGGAGCTCTGGATTGGAGCCTTGGAACGGTTGTACAATGCGGGAATCAGGAAGCTGGGTGTGATTCACAGAGGGTTCAGCACCACCGATAAAACAGTTTATCGCAACATTCCCCAATGGCATATTCCCATTGAACTGAAACGGCGTTTTCCCACACTGCCCGTCCTTTGTGATCCGAGTCATATCGGCGGAGCCCGTAATCTGATACAGAAGTTAAGTCAGCAAGCTATGGATCTCAATTACGCCGGACTGATCATCGAATCACACTGCGCACCCGATGAGGCGTGGAGTGACAAGGCACAGCAGATCACACCGGCCGCACTCAGAGAGATTCTTCAAAACCTGATAATACGTGATACCGTGCAGACCACCGAAGACCTGTCGGTCTTGCGTGATCAGATAGACGATCTGGACAATGACCTGCTGCAGCTGCTTGCCAAGCGCATGCGCGTTTCACGGGAGATAGGGCACTATAAACTGGAGCACAACATGCCCATTTTGCAGACGCAGCGTTATGATCAGATACTGACCGATCGTGCCTGCCAGGGTGAGCGGATGGAGTTGTCGGGCGATTTTATCAAGCAGGTGCTGGAGGCCATCCACTCAGAGTCGGTACGGCAGCAGATGGTCATCATGGAGAGGGAAAAAAGGAAGGAAGGTGACTAGCTCGCTTTGTGCACGTAATGCGGCTACGTTGCTATTCAGTTGCACCGTAATTTGCTTCGCGATATTTGTGCTGCGCACGTAATTCGCTTCGCGATATTCGACTTCGTCGATATTCAGCTTACGCTGTGATTCGCTTCGCGATATTCGTGCTCCGCACGTAACAACTGAATGTTTGCGATGAGAGAGTGCAAAGTCAAACTTGTTTGGACTTTGCCGAACGTAGCAAACATCTAAATTTACAACGTAAATTTGAATTACGATCGATTAACAACCAAATAGATGAAAATATTAATTCTTGGAGCCGGCAAGATGGGATCCTTCTTTGCCGATGTGCTCAGTTTCAATCACGAAGTGGCTGTCCTGGATACCGATCCACTGAAGCTGCGTTTTATCTATAACACGCAGCGTATGACCGATGCGGCTGAAGTGGAAGATTTTGCACCGGAGCTGGTGATCAATGCCGCCACGCTGAAATATACCATTGCAGCCTTTGAGTCGGTGTTGCCCTATCTGCCACAAACCTGTATCCTGAGCGACATCGCTTCGGTGAAAACTGGTCTGGAAGAGTTTTACAGGGAGCGTACCCGTCCTTTTGTCTCCACCCACCCCATGTTTGGACCCACCTTTGCGAGTCTGAGCGACCTGAGCACGCAGAGTGCCATCATCATCTCGGAGTCGTCCCATCTGGGCAAGGTGTTTTTCAGGGATCTCTACCGCCACCTCAAGCTGAATGTGTTTGAATATTCTTTCCGGGAGCACGATGAAACCATCGCTTACTCACTCTCCATCCCGTTT
Organism: Proteiniphilum sp.; assembly: GCA_039683155.1. Lineage (GTDB taxonomy): Bacteria > Bacteroidota > Bacteroidia > Bacteroidales > Dysgonomonadaceae > Proteiniphilum. The sequence continues at coordinate 10,166 of JBDKRY010000114.1, read as the reverse complement.
GCCTCAACGCTGGTATTTGCCGCTGTGATGAAGCATCAGGAAGCACCCGGAACCACGTTTAAAAAGCACATGAATATTGCGCAGGGATTGCTTTCGGAAGACGACTTCCTGCTCACGGAGATTCTGTTCAATCCCTACACTCCTGGTCAGCTGACCAAGATAAGAGAACGGCTGAAAGAACTGATCGCCATCGTCGAACAGAAAGTCAGCGAGGCGATGAGAAAGTTCCTGACAGAAGTGCGGAATAACATCAGGTGAAGGGGTGTATCGTATAGTAAGTAGTGCGCTATAAGGTAGCGCGGCCTGCTACGGCTCCATGACTGTATAGACCCGGATGATCCTGGCATCTGTTTTCGGACGGCTATTCCCATCCACCGGCAGGGCAGCGATCTTATCTATCACATCCAGCCCTTCCGTCACCTCCCCGAAAACGGTGTATTCGCCATCAAGGTGATGTGCACCGCCAATAGAGCTGTAGACCTCCTTCAGTCCCTCCGGCCAGAAAAATTTACCCGGAGCAATCTGGTACAATGAATCCACTACGCCCAGTACTGAGTCCAGCAGCGCGTTAAATTTACTTGGGTCGCTCACTTTCAGGTGCGCCAGTTCTTCTTTGTGCGGTGCGTAGTGTGCACGGATAAGTTGGTTCCTGATAGGGACATTTACTGCCATCTCCATGGAATCCAGCCGCCCCTGTGTGTATACCTTTCCGTGGACGATATAAAACTGCGAGGCATCCGATTTTTTTTGTGGATTCTCGTTGTCTCCTTTTCGGGGAGCTGCAAGCGCTCCTTTTTTATGGAACCTGTTTTCACGGAACTCCGGCATCAGCTCCATATCGGTACGTCCACCACCTATCTGCACGCCGGCAGGAGCGTTGCGTGAATCCTGTGCTCCTCCCTGAATCACAAAATTTTTTACCACCCGATGGAAAAGAGTCCCATTGAAGTAACCCTGGTTGATCAGCTTCAGGTAGTGATTGTTGTGCCTGGGTGTGTCATCATACAGCATCGCCTTCATGGTACCATAATTGGTCTCAATCACAATGGCCGGGTATTTGGTCTGCGCCTGTAAATAGCTTGCGGCCACCATCCAAAGAAAAATGAATATATATCGTTTCATATCTTTCATTGAGTTTTCAGCTCTCATTTTTTCTGTTTGTTAATACCGGAATCTAAACCTATGTCGCTGGAAGTGCAAAATTGCTCCTAAAAGGCTGAGCGCTGACCACAGACTGCTCAATCCTAACCGCAGAAAGTATCATCAATCTCACCTGTAAAGCTGACCACTGATTAATTCGGTGCACGTTTATATAGGTACAATGCGATGAAAATGAATATAATGTTGGGTATCCATGCCGCGATAAAAGGGCTCATTCCCCCTTTCACGGCGAAGGTGGAGCTGACGGTCATAAACAGGATATAAGCCATGCTCAGAGCCAGTCCGATGCCGATGTTCAGTCCCATTCCCCCTTTCACTTTCCGTGCCGAAAGTGAGGCGCCGATGATAGTGAGGATAAAGGCCGAAAACACCGATGCTATGCGGGAGTGATATTCAATCTGGAACGACTGAATATTTCCCAGGCCTCGTTCTTTCTGACTTTTTACATAGTGCTGGAGCTGAGGGGAGGTCATCACCTGACGATCACTGTTGGCGAAGATGAAATCGTTGGGGGTAATCTGCAAAGTGGTATCTATGGAGGATCCTTGCGTGATTGTTTCTTTCAGGCCGTCGAAATCGCGTATCTGGTAATTATGGATGGTCCAGTGATAAGCCGAATCATAACGGATGGACTGGGCAGTCAGCCTCGACACCAGCTGGAGGCTGTCGAAGTGGTCGATGGAGAAATTATACCCGGTTTTGCTCAACATGTCAAAGTTGCCAAAGTAGACAATGGTTCCCGGTCCCACCTTAAACTGGATATCGCGGTCGCCCGTTTTCCTTTTTCTCGGATCTACAAAAGTATTTTCGAACTCAATGCGTGTGGCATTGGCTGGGGGAATCAGATAACTGCCAAAGACAAACGTAAAAGCAGCGATCACCAGTGCCGAGATCATGTACGGTTTCATCAGTCGTTTGAAACTGATGCCATTGGACAGAATGGCTGTAATCTCTGAATTGTTTGCCATCTTGGAGGTGAAAAAGATGACGGCGAGAAAGACAAACAGCGGGCTGAACAGATTGGTGTAGTAGGGAATGAAGTTCAGATAATAATCAAAGACAATATCCTGCAGCGAAGCATTGTTGGTCATGAACTTATCTATTTTCTCGTTAATGTCGAACACCACCGCGATGGAGATGATTAACGCAATCATGAAAATATAGGTACCCAGGAACTTCCTGATGATGTACCTGTCGAGGTGTTTTAATCTCTGTAAACGATTCCCTGTCTTCATAACCTTCTTGTGACATTTTCAATCATCATCGGTTTCCAGGAGGAGAAATCCCCGACAATGATATGTTTCCTTGCTTCCCCGGTCAGCCAGACGTAGAACGCCAGGTTATGAATGGAAGCGATCTGTAATCCCAGTATCTCGTTTACATTGATGAGATGACGCAGGTAAGCCTTGCTGTAGAGCCTGTCTACGAACGACGCCCCCTCTTCCTCAATGGGAGAGAAATCATCCTTCCATCGTTCGTTGCGCATGTTCATGATGCCCTGTTTGGTGAAGATCTGTCCGTTGCGTCCGTTGCGGGTGGGTATGATGCAATCGAACATATCCACGCCGCGTTCAATGGCTTCGAGGATGTTCTCCGGTTTGCCTACCCCCATCAGGTAACGCGGTTTGTCTTCCGGCAGGATCGCGTTCACCAGCTCCACCATCTCATACATCTTTTCGGTGGGCTCACCCACAGCCAGGCCGCCGATCGCGTTGCCGTCCGCACCTTTCGAAGCCACATTCTCTGCTGCACGGCGTCTCAGATCGGGATAGACGCAACCCTGCACAATCGGGAAGAGTGCCTGACTGTGCCCGTAAGGGCATTCTGTGTCATCAAAACGAACCATACACCGGTCGAGCCATCGTTCCGTAAGGTCGAGCGACTTTTTAGCGTAGGCATAATCGGCATTGCCGGGAGTGCATTCATCGAAAGCCATCATAATATCTGCGCCGATGATGCGTTGGATATCCACTACCTTCTCCGGGGTGAAGAAATGCCTGGATCCGTCGATGTGCGACTGGAACTCAGCTCCCTGCTCAGACAGCTTCCGGTTTTCGGTCAGCGAAAATACCTGATACCCACCGCTGTCGGTCAGCATAGGACCGTTCCAGCTGTTAAATTTGTGCAACCCTCCGCCTTGTTGGAGAATATCGAGACCCGGCCGCAGGTAAAGATGATAGGTATTGCCCAGGATAATTTCTGCACCGATATCCTCCTTCAATTCGCTTATATGCACTGCCTTTACACTGCCCGCAGTGCCTACGGGCATGAATACCGGTGTCTCCACCTGCCCATGGTCTGTGGTGATGAGTCCGGCTCTGGCGTTCGACTGTGGATCGGTATGTAATAGTTGGAATTTCAATTTGTATGGCGCTCGTTGCGTTTTGACGGCAAAGATAAAGTTTTTGCTGTTACAAACAGAATAGTAACCGTTTAAAAATTGAAAACGTCTGATGTATTTGAACGAATGAATGACCATTATTAGTAATTACCCAAAGAAAATTGTACTTTTGCACTGTTTTGACATTTTATATAATCACACGTTCGTGATGCCTGATGCCGGGAGACCATTGAAAGATACTTCATGGCACAGCGAAACGATTTTATTGATAATCATTATGGAGAGTAAACCGGAATTAATGGAGAGAAAGCCTGAATGGCTGAAGATTTCATTGCCCCAGGGTAAGCAATACCTGGATGTGAAAGAGATCATTGCAAGAAAAAAACTACATACCATCTGCGTGAGCGGGAAATGTCCCAATCTGGCGGAATGCTGGGGAAGAGGAACGGCCACTTTCATGATACTTGGGGATATCTGCACCCGCTCGTGCAGGTTTTGTAATGTTAAAACCGGCAGCCCGCAAGGGATTGTCGATTGGGATGAACCCGACCGGCTGGCCGACACCATTGAGGGAATGAACCTTCGGCATGTGGTGCTGACCAGTGTCGACAGGGATGATTTGCCGGATGGCGGCGCAGCATTATGGGCGAAGACAGTGCAGCGCGTAAAAGAGAGGAATCCGCATGTGACCATTGAAACGCTGATCCCCGATTTTAACGGACAGGAAGAGCTTATTAACCTGGTCATCGAATCAGGCCCCAATATCGTCTCGCATAACATGGAAACGGTAAGAAGGCTGACACCCAAAGTGCGGAGCCGTGCCAAATACGACATTAGCCTGAAAACAATAGAAACAATCGCGAAGCACGGCAAAGTGAAGGCCAAATCAGGGATCATGGTCGGCCTTGGAGAAACCCCGGAAGAGATTTGTGAGACAATGGACGACCTGAGAAACGTGGGATGCAAGGTGCTCACCATCGGACAGTACCTCCAGCCCACCCGGAAGCATCTGACGGTGAAGGAGTACATCTCGCCCGAACAGTTTCAGCAATACAAAACAATCGGTTTGGAAAAAGGATTTCAGTTTGTGGAAAGCGGTCCGTTGGTCCGCTCTTCCTACCATGCGGAAAAACATGTGTAACAGCTCATGAGCAGGAAAGTCATCTTTGAAGACCTCGGACGCATCCGTTATAAGGAGGCATGGGATTATCAGGAAAAGCTGTTCGGACAGGTCATCCGGGAAAAACTGGATCAAAAAACGGATAAGCAGCAGTATCTCCTTTTTTGTGAACATGAGCATGTGTACACCCTCGGAAAAAGTGGCGACAGACGAAATCTACTGATCGCCAGGAGTGTATGCGAAAGCAGACATATCGACCTGCACGCCATCGACCGCGGAGGGGACATTACCTACCACGGCCCGGGGCAGCTGGTTGCCTATCCGATTATCGATCTGGAAGATTTTCAGATAGGCATTAAACGATATATCTCCCTCCTGGAAGATGTGGTGATTGAAACGTTGAAACTTTACGGTATCAGGGGAGAGAAAGATGAAAAAGCCATGGGGGTATGGATAGATCCTGCCCGGCCCGCCAAAGCCCGGAAGATCTGTGCCATCGGGGTGCGTGCGAGCCGCTTTGTCACCATGCACGGACTGGCATTGAATGTAAATAGCGATCTCTCTTATTTCGATTATATCAATCCTTGCGGATTTACAGACCGGGGTGTGACCTCCATGCAGAAAGAATTAGGCAGGGAGGTCGATTTTGCAGCGCTTTCCGTCCAAATTAAGCACGCTTTTCAGCAGATTTTCGGAATGGAGTATTGAGGAAAAGAATCGGGTGTGGTACCATTGAATCTGACATTGTGGCCTTAAACATTTTTAACGGCGTTTCCTCTGGAAACCGCTTTAACATTTCTATTTTTGTATCCCATAACAAGGAATCCATTTTAACAGTCTAAAAAGATGAGCCAAGTAGTCGATATTAGAGAGCTAAACGAAAGAATAGAACAGAAAAGTGCTTTCGTCCAAACGCTGGTGACAGGGATGAACAAAACCATTGTGGGACAGAAGCACCTTGTGGAGTCACTGCTTATCGGACTGCTGTCCGATGGTCATATTTTGCTGGAAGGTGTCCCGGGATTGGCAAAGACACTGGCCATCAAAACGCTGGCTCAGCTGATCGATGCCAATTACAGTCGTATTCAGTTCACCCCCGACCTGCTGCCGGCCGACGTCGTTGGAACGATGATCTACAGCCAGCGCAACGAAGAGTTTCTCGTGAAGCACGGTCCCATATTTGCCAATTTCGTGCTGGCAGACGAAATCAACCGTGCACCTGCCAAGGTGCAGAGTGCCTTGCTCGAGGCGATGCAGGAGCGTCAGGTAACCATTGGCGAGCAAACGTATCTTTTGCCCAATCCCTTCCTTGTGATGGCGACACAGAATCCCATCGAACAGGAGGGTACCTATCCGCTTCCCGAAGCCCAGGTGGACCGCTTTATGCTGAAAGTCGTTATTTCCTATCCCTCGAAAGAAGAAGAAAAACAGATTATCCGGCAAAATATTTTTGAGCCGGTGACCATTGATCGGGCAGTCATCTCTACCGAAGAGATTTTGGAAGCACGTAAGGTGGTGCGTGAAGTTTACATTGATGAGAAGATTGGAAAATACATTGTGGATATTGTGTTTGCCACCCGCTATCCCGATCAGTATGGGATGAACAGTCTCAAAGAGATGATCGGATTCGGAGGATCACCGCGTGCCTCCATCAACCTGGCACTGGCAGCAAGGGCATTTGCATTTATCAAAAGACGCGGCTATGTGATCCCTGAAGACATCCGTGCCGTCTGTCACGATGTCCTCCGCCACCGTATAGGGCTCACCTACGAAGCTGAAGCCAACAATCTGACCTCCGAAGAGATCATCAGCGAGATCCTGAATAAGGTGGAAGTGCCTTAACCTTAATTTGTTCAGATTACCGGTGAGTTTAAAAATGAACCCTCATGGTGAGGGTAGAATCAAATGGAAACGACCGATCTATTAAAAAAAGTACGACACATCGAAATAAAAGCGCGCGGCCTCTCCCGCAATATCTTCGCCGGAGAGTATCATTCCGCTTTTAAAGGTCGTGGTATGGCTTTTTCGGAAGTTCGGGAGTACCAGTACGGGGACGATCTGCGTGACATCGACTGGAATGTGACTGCCCGTTATAACCGTCCTTATGTGAAGATATTCGAGGAAGAACGCGAGCTCACCGTCATGCTGATGATCGACGTGTCGGAGAGTCTTGGCTTTGGATCCCGGGCGGTCCTCAAGCGCGATATAGTCGCTGAGATTGCGGCTACACTGGCTTTTTCAGCAATACAAAACAACGATAAGATCGGGGTTATCTTTTTTACCGATAAAGTGGAGAAATTCATTCCTCCGAAAAAAGGAAGAAAGCATATCCTGTTTATCATCCGTGAAATTCTCGGTTTCACACCCGAAAGCAGCGGCACTGACCTGAACATGGCGCTCCGCTATATGACAAGTGCTATTAAGAAGCGCAGTACCGCCTTCCTGATATCGGACTTCATCGACCCCGATGATTATAAGAAGGCGTTGCAGATAGCCAACCGGAAGCACGATGTGGTGGCTATTCAGGTGTATGATCAACTGAGTACCGAACTCTCTCCCGTCGGGTTGATGAAGGTTCGGGACCCGGAAACAGGCGAGGAACGGTGGATCAACACTTCGTCACAGAAAGTGCGGGAAGGCTACCGTAACTGGTGGAGCAACCTGCGGGCTAACATGAATTATGCTTTCCGGCAGAGCGGTGTGGACAGTGTATCGGTTTCCACGGAAAGCGATTACGTGAAGGCACTGTTGCAATTATTCCAACAAAGAAGGTGACATTGAAAAAAAATAAACTACATATCGACCTGATACAGAGAGCCGCACTGGTTGTACTTGCCGTCTCGCTTTTTCCGCAGCTCTTTGCTCAGCGTGCTTCGGTACAGGCTACCGTGCAGCCTACGGAGATCATGATTGGCGAACAGGCGTTGATTAATCTGAAAGTGATCACACCGAAAGATAAAACCATTCAGTTTCCGGTATACGAGAAAGAGATCATCCCCGGCGTTGAAGTGATTACCATGTTGCCGCCCGACACTACGATTGAGAACAACGTGATGACACTCAATTTCAAATATGTAGTCACCTCGTTCGATTCCACGCTGTATTACATTCCCCATGTTCCCATCTTCGACGGTACCGATACTATTTACTCTAACTCCTTCGGACTGAAAGTGACCGCACCCCAGTTGTCGGACACCACGCTGGCATATCTGGAGAAAATAAACAAGGGTGAGACCGACTCCATTGATTTTGAACAGTTGCAGCTGCATGATATCAAGCCTGTTCGCAAAGCACCATTCGTCTGGACAGATTATTTGTGGGTCCTTTGGATTGTGCTGGGTATCATGTTGCTGATCGCCCTCATTGGATTGGTCGTGTATCTGGTGCTAAAGAAGAAACACAAAGGGTATATCTTCAAACCGCCCCTGGTACTGCCTGCACACGTGCGGGCTATCAAAGAACTGGATAAACTGAAAGAGGAAAAGGTTTGGCAGCAGGGCAGAGAAAAGGAGTTTTACAGTAAACTGACCGATATACTCCGTTCCTACATATACGAACGGGAAGGTATCAATGCAATGGAAATGACATCGGGTGAGATTCTGGGTGAGATTCGGAAAATATACGATGAGGAGTCGGTATACGACAATCTGAAACAGATCCTTTCGACTGCCGATCTGGTGAAGTTCGCCAAGTATAAACCCTATCCCGATGAAAACGACTTGTGCATAGTGAATGCCTATTTCTTTGTGAACCAGACCAGAGAGCCTGATCCTGTTCCCAAAAAAGAGGAAATGCATACAGAAAATAATGAAGCATCGGAAGATGGTGCTGCAAAGAGTAAATAAAGCATGGTATTTCTACATCCTGAATATCTCTATCTGTGGCTGCTGCTCATCCCGCTGATTGTGTGGTATGTGATGCGCCTGTCGAAAGCGCAGGCCTCCTTTAAGCTGGCATCTACCCAAGCCTTTAAGGAGATGAAACCCGATTTCAGGGTAACTATGCGCCACCTTCCGTTTGTTTTGCGGTTGATCTCCATCGCGCTTATTATCATCGTCATTGCCCGTCCTCAATCGGTGAGCAGTTGGGAAGAGACAGAGACACAGGGTATCGACATCGTGATGGCACTTGATGTGTCGGGGTCCATGCTCTCCCAGGATCTGAAACCCGACCGGCTCCAGGCAGCCAAAAAGGTGGCGGCAGAGTTTATCACCGACCGGAAGAATGATAACATCGGATTGGTGATCTTTGCCGGTGAGAGCTTCACACAGTGTCCGCTCACCACCGATCACAAGGTGCTGTTGAACCTGCTGAACGAGATCAATTTCGGCATGATTGAAGACGGTACAGCAATAGGGTTGGGACTGGCTAACTCTGTGAACAGACTGAAAGAGAGTGAGTCGGAATCGCGAGTGGTGATATTGCTGACCGACGGGACCAACAACAGCGGACAAATTGCGCCACTCACAGCAGCCGACCTGGCACGTTCCTACGGGATCCGTGTCTACACAGTGGGCGTAGGAACCAAAGGGATGGCACCTACGCCGGTAAATACACCATACGGCATCAGGATGCAGAATATGCCGGTGGATATTGATGAGAAAACCCTCACCGAGATTGCGGCAATGACCGGAGGGCAATACTTCAGGGCGCAGGATACCGAAGGTCTCAGGCAGGTATACGAAGAGATTGATGAAATGGAAAAATACCTTATCAGCGTCCAGAATGTAACACGGCGCCAGGAGTTATTCCTTCCCTTCGCACTGGTTGCATTGGGCTTGATATTGCTGGAATTGTTGTTGCGAAGGAGCTGGTTGAGGAATATCCCGTGAATACCCCGCACCGGGGGGAGGTACGTTTGTTGCACGATAAATGTATGTGGACATTCTCCTGGTGGAATGTATGAATACGGTAGTGGGTACACAAGCGGAGGCGTTTGATTGAAAGGTGTATAGTTAAAGCGAAAGAAATGTTTAGATTCGGAAATCCGGAATATTTGTGGCTGTTTATCGCCATGCCGTTGTTGCTGGCGGTCTACGTCTTCCTGAACATCAGAAAGCGAAAAGATGTGCAAAAGATGGGTACGCTCTCCACGCTCAAGCTGATGATGCCCGAATTATCGCTGAAACGCTCCTACCTGAAGTTTTGGCTTATTTTTGCGGCTTTGTGCACGGGAATCTTCATGGTTGCCCGTCCCCAATTCGGCACAAAGGTGGAAACGGTGGAAAAAGAAGGAATAGAGTTGGTGATCGCGATGGATGTGTCCAACTCAATGCTCGCCAGGGACGTCTCTCCCGACCGGCTGTCAAGAGCCAAACAGATACTATCGCGGCTGATTGACGTGCGCAGCAATGATAAAGTGGCATTGATCGTCTTCGCAGGTGAAGCCTATGTGCAGATGCCGCTGACATCCGATACGCAATCGGCAAAGATTTTCCTCAATACCATAGACCCTTCTCTTGTTCCCATTCAGGGAACGGCTATCGGGGAAGCGATCAGGCTGGGTGTGATCTCGTTCTCAAGCGATGAAAATAGCAGCAAAGC
>JBDKRY010000113.1:0-1877 GCA_039683155.1 Proteiniphilum sp. | reverse complement strand
AAAGTTCCTTCACTTTTTCAATCCACGAGATTTCACGCTGAGCTTTAGATTGCAGGAAAGGATTCTCAGTGTATACCAGTGAGAGGCAGGAGTTGACCACCCACCATTTGTTGTGTATGCCGGCACGGTGTAAATCGGCTTGCAGCCTTTCTGCTTCAAATACGGGTGTTGCTTCAGGCAACGTAACAATAACCACCTCCGTTTCTTCCGGATTTCTTAAGCGGGGCAATAGTCTGCTTACCGAATCGGGAATACCCTGCGTCCGCTCCACTTCTCAGTGGTAACTTTGCGTTGAATCCAGTAAAAGGAGCGTGTGACCGGTTGGTGCGGTATCTATCACCACAACTTCATTGCCTGCCTTGTCCACAATTTCGGCGAAGGCCTTGAAAACCGCTATTTCCTGGGTGCATGGTGAACGCAGATCCTCTTCGATATATGCCATATCTTCGGCGCTCATGGTGGGCGCAGCTTTGCTGCGTACCTCATTCTTGTATTTTTCCAACTCCACTGCTTCGTCGATGCGGCTCACAGAGATACCGGCTTCTATGGCAAGGTCGTAATTCAGATGGTTTGCCGGGTCGGTAGTCGTCAGGTGCACATTTGCCCCGCGTGCAGATAATCCCAGTGCTATATCTGTGGCTAAAGTCGTTTTGCCTACCCCCCCTTTTCCCATCGTGAAAATAACCCGCTTGCCGGTGGTGTAGAGGTCGTCAATTAAATCTTCCAGCCCTTTTTCGCTTCTCATCGGCTGGTAGCCATCAATCCGTTCCACATTGTCCTCGTATAATAACCTGCGGATATTGGCAATATTCGATATATTATAGGAACGTAAGGGAACAGTGAATGTGGGATAATTCGCTATTTCCTCGGGAATGTTTTGCAAAGCCGATTGCTGTTTTTCGTGAATTTCACCGGATACCCTATCTTCATTTTGCAATTGCAGCAAAACCCCGTTGATCACCAGAATCTGATTCTTTACGCCCAGCAGTTGCAGCTCGTGCGACGAACGCGCGGCTTCCTGTAAGCTGGATGATTCCGGGCGGCTGACAAGTACGAGGCGGGTTTTCTTGCCATCCGCCAGGGTATTGGCCGCCTCTTTATAAATATCTTTCCGTTCTTCGAGACCCGACAATTGTCCCAGGCACGATGCGCCATGTGTACTCTCGCTGATAAACGTACTCCAGGCGGAAGGTAACTGTAACATACGCAGCGTATGACCTGTCGGTGCCGTGTCAAAGATGATATGGTCATATTCCGATTGTTTTGCGGCATCCGTCAGGAAATCTGAAAATGCATTGAACGCGGCAATCTCCACCGTACAGGAACCGGAGAGCTGTTCTTCCATATTTTGGAGTACACTTACGGGTAGTTTTCCCCTGAATGGAGAGATGACACTTTCCCGATAGGCCGCTGCTTCCTGTTCCGGATCGAGGTTTACAACCGTAAGCCCCGGCACATCGGCGACAGGCGTACCCTGTCCGTTCAATTTTTGAGCGAAAACATCCTGAAGATTGGAAGCCGGGTCAGTGCTGATTAATAGAATTTTTTTGCCCCGATCTGCCAAACCTATTGCGGTTGCACAGGCGACCGATGTCTTTCCTACCCCTCCTTTACCGGTGAAAAAGAGGTATTTTGTGAATGCTGTCTCCGATAAATTAAATGGTTTCATCATTGTTCCTTCTTGTAAATTATTTGACCGGAACAAAGTCCAGGGAAACTCCCGTCCATTCACTTAATTGTTTGTTTGTAGGATAATCTTTGGACAGGGCTATTTCGCCATCTACCAATGTGACAGGCAATGCGTCGGCACCCTGTTCCTGTAGATATTGGTTTACCACCCTATTCGAAACAAATGCATGAGGTTCATCCTTTAAATT
>JBDKRY010000112.1:0-3361 GCA_039683155.1 Proteiniphilum sp. | reverse complement strand
GACTACCGCGAACAGATTCCCGGGACAGCCGTATCTTTTCAGATGAGGGCGATCAAGGGAGGCACCTTCAAGATGGGAAGTCCGGAGAAGGAGCCTTTCCGTCGCCCGGACGAATCACCGCAGCATGAGGTCACTGTCAGTCCCTTCTTTATGGCCGAAGTGGAGACCACGTGGGATCAGTATTGGGCATTTTATGCCGAAACAATGAGTGAGGGACGTACCCCGCCCGAGATGGTGTACGAAAATAACCTGACCGCCATGGGGGTTGACGCCATTTCCGGGCCCACACCTCCTTTCGGTTATCCCGATCAGGGATGGGGACAGGGCGACCGCCCGGCCATCACGATGACCCATTATGCAGCGGAGACATACTGCCAGTGGTTATCAGCGAAAACAGGCAAGAAATACCGTCTGCCCACCGAAGCGGAGTGGGAGTATGCTGCCCGGGGAGGCACGCAGACAGCTTACTTCTTTCCCGGGAGCCCCAAAGATTTTTCAGAACACGGATTCATGCGAAATATTTTCAAACCGAAGACTGACAGTATCAGCGCCTATGTCGTGTACAACAAGAACAGTGACGGCCGCACGCAACCACCATCGTTTGTTTTGCCGAATCCATACAGGTTGAAAAACATGTTGGGGAACGTGATGGAGTATACGGCCGACAAGTATGATCCCGAGGCATACGGTAAACGCCCGGGTGTCATCCGTGATCCTTTGGTGACCCAAGGCGATGAGTGGGTCGTGCGTGGCGGCCACTACGCTTCCGATGCCTCTGAAGTGCGGAGTGCCGGTCGGGCTCATACCCTGCATGATGCATGGCTGAAAACCGATCCGCAACAACCCAAGAGTATCTGGTGGTATTCCGATATAAAAGGTATTGGTTTCCGCGTGGTGTGTGAGCCCGACTCATCCATCACAACCAAATAAAGAATCATGAATAAAGAATAAAGACTCAAGAATCAGGATTCAAGACGCAAAAGTTAGAAACTGACAACTGAACGCTGATGACTGATTACTGAACGCTGACAACTGAACGCTGAATACTGAATACTGAATACTGAAAGCTGACTGCTGTAAGCAATAAGCTGAAAGTTATAAGCTAAGAAACTAAGAACAAATAACTGACGACTGAACGCTGACAACTAAGAACCAAAAACTTCGAAACTTCGAAACGTACAAACTAAGAACGGAACAATGAGAACTAAGTAATAATCTAAAAAATCAATCGAGATGAAAAAAGAGAACAATGTAACCAGAAGATCATTCCTGAAAGCTTCCGCAGTGGCAGGAGCAGTGGGCGTAATTGGAACAGGCTCTGCAGGACTGTTGACCTCCTGTAGCGGATCGGAAAAAGGGAAAAGCGCCAATGTCCCTTTGAAAGAACCGGGAAGCTATTATATCCCCGAGCTCAGCGATCTGGCTGCTGATGGCAAGGAGTTGAAAGCAGGTGTTGTGGGTTGCGGCGGACGTGGTTCGGGCGCCGCCATGAACTTCCTGAATGCGGCCAACGGTGTGATCATTGTGGCACTGGGTGACGTTTTTCAGGACAGGGTTGACAGCCTTGCCGATAAACTGAAATCGGAAAAGAATATCGATATTCCTTCCGATAAACGTTTTGTGGGGTTGGATGCTTATAAACAGGTAATTGACAGTGGCATCGATGTACTCATTGATGCGACGCCTCCCTTCTTCCGCCCCGAACATTTCAGGTATGCGGTCGAAAAAAACAAACACTGCTTCCTGGAGAAACCCATCTGTGTAGATGCTGCCGGATACCGTACCATCGTAGCAGCCGCCAAACAGGCACAGGCCAAGAACCTGAGTGTCGTTACCGGAACACAACGTCACCATCAACGCAGTTACGTGGAATCTTTCAAACAGATCATGAACGGCGCCATCGGCGAAATTACCGGTGGTGTGGTATATTGGAACCAGAGCATGCTGTGGTACCGTGACCGCCAGCCGCAATGGAACGACTTTGAATATATGGTACGCGACTGGGTGAACTGGAAATGGCTATCCGGCGATCACATTGTGGAACAGCATGTGCATAACATCGATGTGTTTACCTGGTTTACAGGTTTACGTCCTGTGAGTGCTGTTGGGTTTGGCTCTCGTCACCGGCGTGTTACCGGCGACCAGTACGATAACTTCAGCATCGATTTCACCATGGAGAATGGAATACATCTGCACAGCATGTGCCGTCAGATCGACGGATGCGCCAACAATGTGAGCGAGTTCATCCAGGGAACCAATGGATCCTGGTCGAGCAACGGTGGACATGTGATTAGGGATCTTGCCGGTAATGTGATCTGGGAATATGACGGCGAAGCTGAAAAGGCCGGTTTTAAACAGACCGACCCTTATACCCTGGAACACGTGAACCTGATCAACTGCATACGCGGCAATAAGCCCATTGAACAGGCTTCTGAAACAGCGATTCCCAATTTGGCAGCCATCATGGGACGTGAGTCGGCGTACACAGGACAGCAAACGACGTGGGACGCAGTGACCGCATCGCCACTCGATTATACACCTGCCGACCTGAACATCGGCAAAATGGACATGTCCGGATTTACGGTACCTGTACCGGGAAGTGCCAAAAAATAACAACGTCATGACAATCGACAGAAGAAAATTTATTCAGACGACCATTGCCGGAACAGCTGCAATGGCTATCGGGGCACGTTCTTCTTTTGCATCTGCAAATGAAACAAAAGATGCGGTCTCGTCAAAACTGAACCTCTCTTTTCAGGAAGGTACCGCTCCCGGTGCCTCCCTGAAAGAGAAGTTCGATTTTATGGAAGCACACGGCGTGGCAGGCTTTGAACCACATGGCAAGGCCCTACTCGCCAGAAAGCAGGAGATGAAAGATGCCCTCAGAGGGCGCAATATCAAAGTGAGTGCGGTTTGTGCCGGTTTTGACGGATTCATTCTCTCCACCGACCCTACAATCCGCAAACAGTGTCGCGACACGATGGCCGAACTGATCATCGCCGCGGGTGAATTGGGTTCCACCGGGGTGATTATCGTGCCTGCCTTCAACAGCCAGGTACCCGTGATGCCGCACACACAGGAGACACGCGATTTTCTCTGTGAGCAGTTCGACGAGATGGGCACCCTGGCACAAGAGCACGGTACCACGGTCATCCTGGAGCCGCTCAACCGCAAGGAGGCTTTTTATCTGCGCCAGGTGGGCGATGCCGCCTCCATCTGCCGCGATATCAACAACGCCGGTGTAAAATGTATGGGCGATTTCTGGCACATGACCTGGGAGGAGAACTCCGACATGGGTGCTTTTATCTCTGCCGGCGATCACCTGCAACATGTGCATGTGGCCAGTCGCAAACGCCGCAGC
>JBDKRY010000111.1:0-6724 GCA_039683155.1 Proteiniphilum sp. | reverse complement strand
CCGTGCAGCTGAATGATATGCAGCCTGTTCTGCAGTGCCCGCTCACGAACAATTTTCAGCTCTTCGTTCACAAACACCCCCACCCGTTTTACCTTCCGGGGAATACAGGTCAACTTTTCTCCCGCATACCGTGGTGAGCCGGAATAAAAGATAAATCCCATCCAATCGATGTCCAGTTGTTCCACTGCACGGATGTTGCTTTCTTCCCGCATGCCGCATACTTTAATAATCATATATCATTCGTTTTACGCATGTTCGTTGTTCGCTCCGTTCACGTTATTCGCTTCGCGATAGTTGTGCTTCGCACGTCATTATTGAATAAGCTGATCGATAAACGTTTTCAAACTTTTCCCGGGATCAGCGGTTTTCATGAAATTCTCCCCGATAAGAAATCCTCTGTACCCTGCATTCCGCAACTCTTTCTGGATTGTCGGATCGGAAATGCCGCTTTCAGAAACCCATACCGTATCATTTGGGAGAAGTTCAGCCATTCTGAATGATTTCTGCAGGTCGGTTACAAAACTCCCCAAATTACGGTTGTTAATACCGATAAGTGTGTTGAGCGGCGTGATATAGTCCGTCTCCCGTTCATCGTGCAGCTCCAGCAGGACATCCAGCTGCAGCTGATGCGCCAGTTTCGTGAACCGTTTCGACTCCTCTTTCGTGATGGCGGCAGCAATCAGCAATACTGCACTTGCTCCTGCAAGCTTTGCTTCGAAGAGCTGGTATTCATCAATGATAAACTCTTTCCGCATTACCGGGATAGGGACGGTTTGCGTAGCCTTTTGCAAATCATCGAGGGTTCCGCCAAAGAATGCTTCATCGGTTAATACCGACAATGCAGCTGCTCCCGCCGTTTCGTAAGCTTTGGTCACTATCTCAGCATCGGCTGTCTGGTTGATCCACCCTTTGCTGGGGGAGCGACGTTTGAACTCGGCAATGATACCCGTGGATGAATGTTCTAAAGCCGATTTCAATGAGTGAAAAGAAATCGGACGCTCTGTCAGTCGTTTCTCCAGCGCAGAAAAGGGCGTTTCCTCTTTCTGCCGTGAAACCTCTACTTTTTTATGTGCGATGATCTCGCTTAAAATATCTTTCATAATCTATTAGCGCTCAGTTTCCAGTTCTGAATGCTGATTATTGCGTAATTTTACGAACCTCTGATTGTTTTTTAACTGTTAAGCTTCACAAATTTCTCCAATGTTCTCAGCGCCTTTAGTCCATACAGCGAATCTTTCGCGAGTTCCAGGCACTCATCGATCGGTTTATCCTGATCGATGGTCTGAATACCGAAGGCAGCATTTACCAGCACCACATTCATCTGTGCCTCGGTGCCCCTTGCATGCAGTACATTGCGGAAGATTTGTGCGGCCTCTTCGGGAGTGTCACCCCCGTACAATTCCCGCTGATCTATTCTTTGGAAGCCCATATCTTCCGGCTTAAAGAGTTGTTCCCCTTTGTTGGAAACCACCTTAAACTGGCTTGTCAGCGAGATCTCATCGTAGCCGTCAATGCTGTGCACAATGCAGAACTGTTTGTGTTCCTCCTGATAAATATAGCTGTAAAGACGCGACATAGCCAGATCATACACCCCCAGCATCTGGTATTTCGGTTGAACCGGATTCACCAACGGCCCCAACACATTGAAAAAGTTACGAACACCCAGTGTTTTACGCACAGGAGCCACCGCCTTCAGGGCAGGACTAAACAAAGGAGCGTGCAGGTAGGTGATGTGACAGGCATCGAGGCTTCTGCGCAGCCTGTCGTTGTCGGTGGTGAACTTCACCCCCTGCTGCTCAATTACATTGCTTCCCCCGCTGATGGAGGTGGCGCCGTAGTTGCCGTGCTTCACCACGTTATATCCTGCTCCTGCCACCACGAAACAGGCCGTGGTGGAGATATTGAAGGTGTTCTTCCCGTCGCCTCCCGTACCCACGATATCCAAAGTCGCATAATCGGATAGATCTACCTGCACCCGCATATCGAGCAGTGCATCGCGGAAACCGATTATCTCATCCACCGAGATGCTGCGCATCAAAAAGGAGGTGATAAGGGACGCAATCTGCGTGTCGGGGATATCGCCTTTTACAATGGCGAAAAGCACCTGTTTTGCTTCCTCACGCGAGAGGTAATGATAATCAAAAAGCTTATAGAGTATTTCTTTCATTGTGATGTTTTTTAATAAAACTGGCCGCAGCAAAGGTATGACCTTACAGCTGCCAAACGTTGTAATTCCATTTCAGAATGAGAAACGGAGGCGGTTATGGTTGTTTTAAAAAATTCTGAATAATCATGAGACCTTCCGGTGTTAGAATGGATTCGGGGTGAAACTGCACGCCATGCACATCGAGATGCTTGTGTTTCAGCGCCATGATATCACTTTCCTCATCCACTGCCGTAATCTCTAATTCGGGAGGAAAATTCTCTTTTGACACAATCCAGGAGTGATAACGCCCTACCATGATCTTTTCGGGCAAACCGGTAAAGAGATAGTCCTCTGCAATTATTTGGGCCGGTGTCTGAACGCCGTGGAAAACAAAGGGTATGTTCTCCAGTCTGGCTCCGAAAACCTCACCAATGGCCTGATGGCCGAGGCATACCCCCAAAATGCTTTTGGTTTTGGCATACTGTTCGATGAGGTGAAGAAGCGAGCCCGCTTCTTCGGGGAGCCCGGGACCGGGAGAGAGGATGATCTTGTCATATTGTGCCACAGACGAAAGGTCGATTTTGTCGTTCCGGATGACGTCCACCTCGTTGTATCCCAACGATTTTACAGCATGAAACAGATTATACGTGAATGAATCGTAATTATCGAAAATAAGGATCTTATTTACTTTCATCGTGCTTATTTATGAATTATACAGTGTAGCAGCCTTATCGATTGCTTTCTTTAAAGCCCCCAGCTTGCTGTTCACCTCCTGCAGCTCGTACTCGTCACTGCTCTGGGAGACGACACCCGCGCCGGCCTGATACCACAGTTCATTGTTTCGGCTGACAAAGGTACGGATGGTAATAGCCTGATTGATATTGCCGTTTAGCCCGATAAAGCCGATGCAGCCGCCATAGGCACCGCGGTTGTGCGACTCGATCTCGGAGATGAGCTGCATCGCCCGCACTTTGGGTGCTCCCGACAGTGTTCCTGCAGGGAAGGTGTCGAAAAAAGCCTTTATGGGGTTGGCATCCTCGTTGAGTATGCCGCTCACGCGTGAAACCAGGTGGATGACGTGCGAATAGAACTGCGGTTCTTTGTAGAAATCCACCTTCACATCGTGGGCATTGCGACTCAGATCGTTCCGTGCCAGATCGACCAGCATCACATGCTCTGCATTCTCTTTGGGATCGTTCAGCAGAAAATCGACCGCCTTCACATCTTCCTGGTAACTGCTGCTACGTTTTGTGGTTCCCGCAATCGGATCGATGCTGATGCGCGAACCGTTGATCCTGCAATGGGTCTCGGGTGATGATCCGAAAATGCGATATCCGCCGAAATCGAAATAGAAGAGATAGGGCGACGGGTTGATGGAACGTAGTGCACGGTACACCTTGAAATCATCCCCCGTAAAATGTTGCACAAATCTCCTCGAGAGCACGATCTGAAACACATCGCCATGCAGGCAGTGCTGCACGCCTTCGCGCACGTACCGTTTGTACTCCTCATCACTGATGGTGCTGTACTCTTCGCCATCGGTGAAAAAGTTATAGGTGGCGAAGTTGCGCTGGTTGATCAGCGACTCCACTTTCACCATGTTACTAACCTCCTGCTCACCCTGTAGTTCTATCAAATTAATCTCATCGGTAAAATGATTGAAAACCAACAGGTATTTGTACAGGATGTAAAGCAGATCGGGAGCGTCATTGCGTTCTTCCCTGCTTTCATGAATGGCGATATTCTCGGTGTATTTTACACAATTGAATGTGGTGTATCCGAACAAACCGCACTGTTCACTATCGTTGCCTGAAACTTCGAACCGGGCGATGAACCGGTTCAGCGCATCGGAAATGGTAAAGCTTTCAGACAGTTCCTGCCGTTCCTCCTGTTCATCAGGGAATAGGAACGTACAGACGCCTCTGTTTACCTCCACGCGGGCAATGGGTTTTAGTGCCAGATAGGAGATGCTGTTTTCATTGGCATGGAAGTCGGAGCTCTCCAGCAGGGCAGACTGCGGGAAAGTGTCCCTCACTTTCAGGTAAACACTCACGGGAGTATGAAGGTCGCCCATGATCTTTTTGCTGTTTGTTTGAAATTTGTATTGCATAGGTATTTGTTTTAGCGATAAGCTGTAAGCTGTTTGTTTCTTAATCTTGATTCTTGTGTCCTGATTCTTGATTCTCAAAAAAATGTTTCTCATATTTGAAATAGGTCTCCAGATCCTTGTCTCCTCTTCCCGAGAGCGTGAGGACCACCACATCCCCGGGTGAGAAGGTTACCTTTTCCAGTGCAGCCAATGCATGGGCCGACTCCAGTGCAGGGATAATGCCTTCATGCCGGGTAAGCTCGAATGCTGCGCGAAGCGCCTCATCGTCGTTTATCGCGAACACCTGTGCGCGGTGCAGCATGGCAAGATTGGCATGGATGGGGCCAATGCCGGGATAATCCAATCCGGCAGAGATGGAGTAGGGTTCCGTGATCTGTCCGTCGTCGGTCTGCATCAGCAGCGTTCTGCATCCGTGCAGCACACCGGCTTTGCCCAGATGAATGGTCGCGGCCGACTCACCACTGTCTATTCCTTTTCCTCCCGCTTCCGCCAACACAATGCGAACCTTCTCATTCTCCAGATATTCGTAAATGGTTCCCGCGGCATTACTGCCACCACCCACGCAGGCCACCAGATAATCGGGATAGTCGCGCCCTTCCTTCTCCATCAGCTGCACCCTGATCTCCTTGCTGATCACCGACTGCAGCCGGGCCACCATATCGGGATAAGGATGCGGCCCGATGGTGGATCCAATGATGTAATGCGTGTCGGCAGGATGGCTGCACCAGTCGCGAATCGCCTCATTGGTGGCGTCTTTCAGCGTCATATTGCCCGAGGTGACAGGCACCACCGTAGCACCCAGCATCTCCATCTTCCTCACATTCACCTGTTGCCGCTTCACATCGGTTTCTCCCATATACACAGTGCAGGGCATATGCATCAGCGCGCAGACAGTGGCAGTGGCTACACCATGCTGACCCGCACCCGTCTCGGCGATAATCCGTGTTTTGCCCATCTCGCGGGCAATCAGTATCTGTCCGATGGTGTTGTTGATCTTATGGGCTCCCGTATGGTTGAGATCTTCCCTTTTCAGATAGATCTTTGCCCCGAAACGCTCCGACAGTTGCCGGGAGAGATAGAGCGGCGAGGGCCGCCCCACATAGTCGCGCAACAGGGAATCAAAATCCTCCTGAAAGCGTTTGCTCTCCATGATCCGCTGATAGGCCTCCCTGAGGTCTGTCACACACTTGTGCAGAATTTCCGGGATGTATGCCCCGCCAAACTCGCCGTATTACCCTCTCTCATCGATTGAAAATTGTTGCATATGTTCTGTTATAAATTGTCTTCTTAACCGGCTTACGATGGAAGCATCCAATGTTGAAAATTCTTTGATCCTACTGTCTGTTGCTCATTCCTTCTGTTGACCGCTTATTATCCATATTCTGCTCACAGATTGTACCTGCCAGAAATTTAAAAAGCCCGCCGCAGGATTGCGACAGGCACTTTATTTATATTGATTGTTTACTTAAATCAAGACACGACTGCTCTTCCTTACGACTTTCGGAGTTGTAAGAAGCGCCACCAATATCCGTTCATTACTGAGTTCATACTTTGCTATTATTTGATTGCAAATGTATGTGATGTAAAAACAATATGCAACTCTTTTTGATTTTTTAACTATATATACATTCACTATCTCATGATTCTCTCCAGCTTATTTTTCCATTTTTCCCAATCGGGCATGATCTTCTCCAACAAATGGTAAAATTCCTTCGTATGATTTGGGTGTACCAAGTGACACATCTCATGCACGATCACATATTCAATGCAGGGACGCGGGGTTTTTATCAGTTCCCTGTTCAGGATGATTTTTCCGGAACGGGTACAACTTCCCCATCTGTGTTGCATCTGTTGAATATAAAGTCCTTTAGGGAACACCTGATATAACTCGAATTTCTGCAGGATCGGTTCGGCGATTTCCGGAAATTTCAGTTTGGCCCGTGCATGATACCACTCATTCATCAGTCTTTCCACTTTATCCCTACTGGTACATTCCACTTCGAAATAATGCCCTCTGTATTTTACCTCATTGCGTTTGCCCTCCGTGACCCGTAACATGTATTGCCTTCCCAGATAGAGATGCGACTCACCGCTGATATACCTGCGTTTGGGTGAAGCCTCCCCAAACGACTGAAAAAAACGTTGCTGCCGGATGATCCATCCGGCACGTTTCCGCAGTTTTTGTTCTATCTGTTCCATGGCAGCTGTTAACGGAGCTTTCACCCATACCGATCCGTCCGGGTTAACGGATATACCCAGGGTTTTTCTCTCTGCATAAATTAGTTTGTATGAAAACTCCACCTCTCCCATCTTTAATACCCGTTTATCTATCTCAGCCATTTTTTTGCAACCTCCACCGACTGATCAATCAGCAAATCCATGTCGTCGAATGTCAATGGTATTTCTCGTTCGCGTTTGATCACATCAATTAAATAATCTTCCATCCTTAACTTCATCGGATTAATCAG
>JBDKRY010000110.1:0-4668 GCA_039683155.1 Proteiniphilum sp. | reverse complement strand
TGGTATTAATCCTTGCCGAGATGATATCGGCACCGCTCTTTTGGGCGATGATCTTCAGTGTGCCGTCGTGAATGGCCGCCACGGTATCTGCATCGCGGAAGCCGCCCACATAGGTCTGCAGTTCGTTGTTGACCGCTCCCTTGGGGAGGTTCTCGTACCACCACTTCTCATTGTTTGGCAGGGCAGGCTTGCCGCCGCTTAACCGTTCCTCGTTGAATTCATCCTGCCAAACCAGCGAATAACCCTCCGGCACATGGTTCTCAATGGTGGCTCCAGCCTGAGTAACAGTATACTTCTGGCTATACTTGCCT
This sequence comes from Proteiniphilum sp., assembly GCA_039683155.1. Classification (GTDB taxonomy): domain Bacteria; phylum Bacteroidota; class Bacteroidia; order Bacteroidales; family Dysgonomonadaceae; genus Proteiniphilum. The sequence continues at coordinate 4,357 of JBDKRY010000110.1, read as the reverse complement.
GAAGTAAAGATGATTTCCGCATTGCGTGCCTCCTCATTTGGGTTCGCTGTAGCTGTGATCTTCACCAGGGTTTCTCCGTTTCCCCCTTTGTCGGGTGTGAGGCTGCACCAGGACTGACCGGAGGTAGCCGTCCAGTCACCATTGGCCGTCACGATGATATTTTTTGTCTCCCCCGTGGCAGAGAGCAACATGGTAGCCGGAGATATCTCCCACTTTACCACGATATCCGGTTTAGGTGGGACAGGCAGCGGACTGTCGTTCCCGCCGCAGGCTGCCAGCATCAGTGCAAGCGTAATCCATATTGTGTTCATTCGTCTCATATTGTTTGAAAAGGCTGCCGATAGGTGAACCGGCAGCCTCTTGTATCAATTATCAATTGTTATTCACCAAAGTCAAAATCATCCAGGTAGAAGAAGCCAGGGCCGGCATGCCCTTCGGCTCCAAACTGGAGCACGATCCGGTCGTAATCCTCCCGGTCGGCTACATGGGAAAAGTCGAACTCCAGCTCCAGCCACTTATCCAGCTCCAGATTGGTTATTACCAATTCGGTCTGTCCTTCCCACGGTGCCGGATGATCGCCATCCTGCAATTTCACGGCCAGTTGTGGCTGCAACTTGTTGTTGGCGATCCAGGGACCTGCTACCGTATATTCCGTTGTGTAATCGTTGAAGGAGGGGATAAAGACCTTCACCCTTACCTTATTCAGCGTCGTGAGATCGAATTTGTAATCCGGCGCCGTAAAGGAGAGGTTGCTGTAGAAACCGGTCGATTTCCAGTAACGATACACCTTCGACGATTCGTTGATGGGTAGCGGCACCGGGTTACCGATCACGGCACTCTTGGCGGCACCGCCCATATCATCCTGTTTGAAAGTCAGGATTTCATCTCCTTCAAAATCTTCATTCAGCGGAATCGCTTTCAATTCCTTCGGAGCCGGCGGAGCTTCTACATTCAGCTCTTCGCGGCAGAAAACAAAACACCAGTCTTGTTGTTCCACCTGATTGTGCACTACCAATGCCATCACATCCTCTGTCTGATACACAATTTCGTATTCCTGATGACCGCAATAGTACCCCATAAAGGCATTACCCGAAAGCGTCAATTTAGGATAGGTACCGCTCTCATCAATTGAAAACGTGTAGTTGCCGCCTGCATATGGGAAAAAAGCATCATCACCGCTCGTACCTGTGACGTTAAAACCGGCAGCAGCAGATACCGCCTTTCTGCCATATCCTTCCCCTTCATTCCCGATGATAAGCTGAACACCATTTTGAATGAAAGTGAACTTGTGTGCGTAGAGCGACCAGGAGGCCTTGTCGTTTGCAGCTGCACCCCACCACGACTGTCCGAATGAGTTAATCGGTCCCAGTCCCATATGGCCGCTAAATGCAAATCCGGTAGCGGCAGCCACTTCAGCCGCAAAATTATTGTACTGGTCAAACACCCAGGTCTTCCCGTCGGTATCATCGGCACCGCCGGTCAGATTCCTGTAGGCAGGTGTATCCACAAGACTGTAGTCGTTGTCTGCAAAATTGACCACTACGCTTTTCTTGGCTACGCTCCCATCGGGAAAATAAATGGAAAGGGTGACCGTATAATCTCCGGCAAAGGGATAGATGCCGGTAACAGAGGCTTTGTTTCCGGAGGAACCATTTCCCAGATCCCAGCGAAGGGTGTAAACGCTATTCGAGGGAAGTACTGTGGTATTGGTAAATGTGATCATATTGTCACTGGTGGGCGACACAGTCTGGGTGAAAGATACCTGATCATCCGTCAGGGTGGCCATGCTGTCCAGACCATAATCATCCAGTTCCTGCGGACTGCATGCTGCAATGGCAAAAAGAAGCAGCAGCATCCGGGATAGTTGTTTTATTTTATTCTTCATACGATTGTCTTGTTACAAAATTATATCAATCAATTGAAAAATCAGGAGCAAAGCTAAAGAATATATTTAGCTATCTGATATCTAATCATGTATTTTTGATTTGCTGTATCTTGGCTCTTGGTTCTTGACTCTTGTGTCTAAAATCAATTATATCCCGGGTTCTGTTGCAGCGCAAACTCGGTGCCGGCGGTCTTGTCGATTTCCGACTGCGGGATAGGCAGGTATTTCCAGTTATCGTTCCAGGTACGCACACTATTGTGCTCCGGCAGATTCTCCGTAAGCAAAGCGGCTGCCTGTCCCCAACGGACGATATCCCAGAAGCGCATGCCTTCGCCTACAAACTCACGCCGGCGTTCCATCATGATGTTTTCAGCTGTAGCAGGGATGGAACTTGCTTTCCCGAATGCACGCTGGCGGACTTCATCCAAGCATGCCTGGGCTGTGATACCGCCGACCGGACTCTGCCCGTGCATCACCACCAACTCGGCATAGTTGAGCAACGTCTCCGAATAACGGAAAACGCGCAGGTTATTGCAATAGTTCAAATCGGTATCACCCTGCGGGTTGTATCCCACGCGGGCCGCATACTTGGCCATGAACAGACCCGTATCCTGGAAGCGGGCGGTATACTGATCAGGCTCCCATTTGTTGATGGATCCTTCCCGGCGGGTGTCTCCCTCTTCATAGATTTCCCATGTGGACTGACGTACCGGACCAAATCCCCAGCCTCCTTTGAAGTCACCTGTTTCACTGCCGGTCTTCAATTCGTTGGGCGAAATAAATGCCGGGAGATTGGTGCCGTAACCCTGCCAGCCGTTGCCCCAGGTCTTTCCTTCGGGCAGGTGGTTCACCTCGAAAATCGATTCTTTACTGAACTCATTTTCATCCAGCCACATAGCGGCGAAATCACCAAAAAGCTTATATTCATTGCTACTAATGATTTCCGCCATATCGGCAGTCACCTCGGCATAGCGGGCCTGATCTTTTTGATACAGCACCACTCGCGCTTTCAGCATCAGGGCAGTGGCTTTGTTCACCCTGCCTATGGATGCCGGAATATCCACTTCATTATCGTCTTTCTCAAGCCTCATTGGCAACCAGCCGTCTGTCGTGGCCAAGTCGATGTCCTGCATAATTTCGGCATAGATCTCATCGGCAGTGTATTGTCTGGTCATATAGGGCGGTGTCGTCAACGGTTCTTCGAAGTAGGGCACATTTCCCCAGAACTTCCAGAGCAGGTGTGTATAGTAAGCACGCAGAAAGTGCGCTTCCGCTTTATACTGATTCACCTTTTTTTCCGGCACTTCCACCGCATTTTCACAGGCGGAAATAGCGTTGTTGGCACGGGCAATCCCTGTAAAGAGAATACTCCACAGACCTTCGGGCAATTCCTGCGGGGTGGAGGTAAAGAGCGACAGCAGGTAGAGCTGACGCTGGTCCCCGGCGTCGCCGCCTCCTTTAAAGATATCATCGGAGCGGAGATCAGCCATCAGGGGGATACTGTTGTAATTCTGATTTGCATAGCTGTCGAACAACAGGATCTGATAAGCCGATGCCAGGTTGGCCAAAATAGCTCCTTCATAGGCAGGAGCACCCGCCTCTTGTTTCTCTGTGGAGGAAGCACTGAGAAAATCATCGCTACATCCGGTCACTCCAACAATCAGGAGCGCAACTATGAGTATATAGATTAATTTCTTCATTTGTGTAAAATATTAAGATTAGAATGTGATGTTGGCACCCAACGAAATAGTTCTTGATTGCGGATAAATGCCCCGGTCGATTCCGATGGTGGTATAGCCTCCCGATTGGGAATCCAATGCCCCGGATGCAATTTCGGGCTCAAAACCGTCATACGAGGTAAACGTGAGCAGGTTGTCGGCCGATACATAGATCCTCAGGCGTTGCACCGCTATTTTTCCGGTCAGCTCCATCGGCAAGGTATATCCCAGCTGGGCCGATTTCAGACGCATGTAGGATCCGTCTTTGATGTAGAGGTCGGAAGATCGCCAGTTGCCGTTGGGATTGGCTGAGGTCATGCGGGGAATCCTGTTCGATGTGCCTTCCCCGTGCCAGCGGTCGAGGATCCAGGCGGGACGGTTCATGGCAGGTATATCGCCACGCTGTGAAAAGTCGAAAACATCATTTCCCACAGATCCCTGGAAGAAGAGGTTCATGTCGATCCCTTTCCAGTCGGCAGAAAGTGTGAGTCCGTAGGTCCAGTCGGGCATTCCTTTCCCGATCTTGGTTTTATCGGCGTCGCTGATCACACCGTCGCCATTCAGGTCCACAAAGCGTACGTCACCCGGCAGGGCTGCACTCTGGTATTTCGCTCCCTCGGCATTCACATAACCATCCACTTCCGCCTGATTCTGGAAGAGGCCGTCGGTTTTGTAGCCATAGAAATAGGGAAATACCTCACCGATCATTCCTTTCACGTTGCTTCCCACCCCCGATGCTCCGGCGTTATCGTAG
>JBDKRY010000109.1:0-18483 GCA_039683155.1 Proteiniphilum sp. | reverse complement strand
TTCCACTTTCTGGGGTAGTGTGCTGATGGTCATCGGTCAGCTTTTTATGTTTTTCAGTGCACTTAATTTTCAACATGCCGAGACGGCAAAATGGCTGATGTATGTGGGACTGGGGGCGTTGATATTCGGAAACGGTTTTTTCAAGCCCAATGTTTCCACTTTTGTGGGACAGTTATATGAGCCCGGAGACAGGCGCCTCGATTCGGCATATACCATTTTTTATATGGGAGTGAACATCGGTGCATTTGCGGCACCCCTCATTACCGGATTTCTGGGTGACACCGGCGATCCGGCCGACTTCAAATGGGGGTTTCTGGTTGCTGCACTGGTTTCATTGCTCTGTCTCATCCTTTACGTGATGCGCAAAGATAAATATCTGGTCGATCCTCAGGGAAATCCCATCGGAGTTGAACCTGCCGCACGGGCCGCACGGAGAGCTGCTGCAGCAGCCGGTTTTGGTTTGCCAAAAAAATACAAACTCACAGAACTTTTGCTCTGGATATCAGGAACGGTGGCTCTGTTTGTGATATTTATGGTTCTCTTCAGGAATGATGTGATTGGGACGCTGATCTACACCGCTACGATCATTGTGCCGGCTTTTGTGATCTCAGACAAGTCGCTGACCAGGATTGAGCGTCATCGTATCTGGGTCATCTATATCATTGCTTTTTTCGTGATATTCTTCTGGTCTGCCTTTGAACAGGCGGGCATCTCATTGACCTATTTTGCGGAGGAGCAAACAAACCGTGAAATTCTGGGGTGGACGATGCCCACCAGTTGGTTCCAATCGTTTAACGCAGTCTTCGTAATCCTGCTGGCGCCCCTTTTTGCGCAATTGTGGCTTGCTTTGGGGGCAAAAAACAGAGAACCGTCATCGCCCACGAAACAGGCAATCGGATTGCTTTTACTCTCTTTGGGCTATCTCCTGATTGCTATTGGCGTGCAGGGAGTAGCGCCGGGCGTAAAGGTGAGTCTTCTCTGGCTTGTCGGGTTGTATTTTATTCATACTATGGGGGAACTCTGTCTCTCTCCCATAGGCCTTTCCATGGTGAACAAGTTGTCCCCCGTACGCTTTGCTTCTCTGCTGATGGGTGTATGGTATCTCTCCATGTCTTCGGCCAACAAACTGGCCGGTGCGTTAAGTTCTCTTTATCCGGAAGAGGGAAAGGTGAAGTCGCTTCTCGGTATTGAGATTATTACCCTGTTCGATTTCTTTATGGTGTTTGTGGTGATGGCAGCGGTTGCCTCCCTCATCCTGTTCCTGTTGTCCAAAAAACTGCAGCAGCTGATGCATGGGGTGCGGTAATCTGATTATCTTTCGTACAGCGCCATGTATTTCCATAAAGGTGCTGCCATGGTTGCCTGAACGATTTTGCCGCCTTCGAGCAGTTCTTTTAACTGACAGAACGACAGGAGGTGCACGGTAAGATCTTCCGATTCGTCCAGCGCCTGATCGCTGATTTTTTCTACATTCTCTGCTATAAAGCAGTAAGACCAGTTGGTTGCTGCACTGGCATTGGGTGCAACACACATAAATTCCGTCCAGTTTCCGTTCCCGTATCCGGTTTCCTCCAGCAATTCACGTTGTGCAGACGCAAGTGGTGACAGATCCTCTTTTTCACAAACGCCGGCACACAGTTCGAAGCAGGTTTCCCCAATGCCCGGCCGGTATTGCTGCACCAGAATAAACTGATTTTCCCTGGTAATGGCGATGATATTTACCCAGTTTGGGTACTCCAGTACGTAATACTCAGGAACAATGTTACCGTTTGGCATCAACAATTTATCCTGTCTTACTGTCAGCCAGGGCCTTTTGTGAAGATATACACTTTCAATAACTTTCCATTTCATCTTGTCGGTAGCCTTATTTGTAGATTTCATTTTGCATCCCACTCCATGAAATGAGACTGATGGTAAGTGATCACATACTGTTTGTTTATTCTTTGCCTGTTGTAGCAACCACCCCTCTGAAATACCCGATTGATTCGGCTATTCCCTGGAGCGGATCTTTCATGTTTCGTTCATGTTCGAGACTGCACATACCGGTATATCCTACCTCCCGGAGCATGTGTACAAAAGCCGGAAAATCGATGATGCCACGGCCGATCTCCACTGAATATCCAGCCTTAGACGCTCCCGTAACGTCCTTGATGTGAATGTCGAAAACGCGGCTGTGGTATTTCTTCAGGTCTTCCACCGGATCCTTGCCGTTGCGGGTGTCATGACCCACATCGAGGCACATGCCGATGCGCGGATCGAGATCCTTCACATTGTTCCACACATCGTCGGCATCGGGATACAATGGCATATCAGGGCCATGAAGGTGAATGGCGTAATGAAAATCATACTCCTTTACCTTTTTTTCCACATAGGGTAGCAGCTCATAGTTGGGAACCCCCACAATCAGCTTTACGCCCACTCGTTTTGCGTAGGCGAAGGCATTGTCAATCTCTTTTTCCGAACGCATATAGATGGGACCAACGGCGTAGCCTGTCACACCTTTCGAAGCAAGCCTGGCATGAAAGTCGGCAATCTCCTGGTCGCTGCTGTTCAGCGGAAGATGAAAATCTTTGATACACAGATACTTTACATTGCATTTCTCCATGATTTCCAGTGTCTTGTCGAGATCGAAATTCGCAAAAGTGTAACCAGCCATACCTACCTTGAATTTTTCAAAACTGTCGGGTGCAGGTTGTGGGTCAGGCCGTTCCTGCGCCCAGATCGAGAAGGAGACGAACAGTCCCGCGATAAGGAGTATTTTTTTCATGATTGGAAAATATTTATAAATGTGTTCGAGCACAAAGGTACTGATTTTTTAGAAACGGAGACAGGGATTTCATTTTTTTAAAGATGATCGCTCACATTATTGATATCTCATAAAAAAGTGGGTACACGAAATAAGCAAAATCCTTTTAACTTTGTAATCTAAAGTGTTGATGAATGAATTTGCCCGCTGATTTTATCCTGTCCATCCGTTCGCTACCGGGTGAAGAGACGCAGCTGCTTCAGTCCGCTCTGGCGGAAGATGCTCCTGTCAGTATCCGTCTGAATCCGTTCAAAAAACAGCGTAACCCCCTGTCGTTTGTACATCCTGTAGCGCGTGTGCCATGGTCTGATTGGGGATATTATCTCGATGAGCGCCCCTCGTTCACGTTCGACCCGCTCTTTCATGCTGGTTATTATTATGTGCAAGAGGCTTCCTCCATGTTCGTTGAGCAGGTGGTGCGACAGCTGGTGAAAGAGCCGGCAACCTGCCTCGATCTCTGTGCTGCCCCCGGCGGAAAATCAGTCAGCCTTCTCGCTGCACTGCCGGAAGGCAGTCTGCTTGTGAGCAACGAAATCGTCCGTCAGAGGGCGAATGTATTGTCAGAGACCTTGATCAAATTCGGTCATCCCAATTGTGTGGTGACCAATAACACCCCCCGGGATTTTGCAGCTTTCCCGGAGTTTTTCGATCTGCTGCTTGTGGATGCCCCCTGTTCCGGCGAGGGAATGTTTCGTAAGGATGAAACCGCCCTGGAGGAGTGGTCACCTCAGAATGTGCAGATGTGTACGGCCCGGCAGAGAAACATCCTGGACGATGTCTGGGTTGCCCTGAAACCGGGTGGATTTCTTATCTACAGCACCTGTACATTTAACCGGGCCGAGAACGAGGAAAATGCGCTTTGGGCGGCGCATGAACTGGGCGCTGAGTTTGTGCCGGTGGAAATAGATGAAAGCTGGGGAATTACCGGATCATTCGATAGGGAGGTAACCGGTTATCGGTTCTTTCCGCATAAAACCAGAGGTGAAGGACTTTTTGTGACGGTTTTAAGGAAAACTGATTCGGTAACCCCAGGCGTAGAGACGTATTCCCCTAAGCGTAAAAAAAAATCTTCACCGTTTTTAAAGGAGGTTACGGCATACCGATACTTGTTGAATCATCCCGATAATTTTGATTTCATGGAAGATGGCAGCCGGATCATTGCACTCCCGGCAGCACATTCCGAAACGCTTGTTTCTCTGGGAGAAAAGTTGAAAATTGTTGCATTGGGTATCGGGATAGGAGAGCGAAAAGGAAAGGATTTTATTCCTTCCCATTCACTTGCCATGAGCCTGAAGTTGAACCGTAACGCTTTTTATCAGCGTGAAGTAACCTACTGCGAGGCTATTGCATACCTGCGAAAGGAGATTATTACCCTCGAGGATGCCCCCAGAGGGTTTGTGCTGCTCACCTGGCAAGGTGAACCTCTGGGTTTTGTAAAAAATATTGGAAACCGGGCAAATAATTTGTATCCCAACGAATGGCGCATCAGAAGCGGCTATTTACCGGAGAAACGGCCGGAGATTCTCTCCCGGCAATCTTTTTCTTCCGGTGGCTGATTTACCATCATGTCTCTCACCCAAAGTAGCGTCTCACACCCAAATCCACATACGATGTCATCATCCCAACCCCGTCAATCACTCCACTACCTGTTCGTTACCCTTGCGGTCGTTGTCGCGCTGTTGTCGCTGCTGCTGTCGAACAGGCTGGTCAGAGAGATGGCGGAGGAAGAGCGACGAAAGATGGAGATATGGGCCATGGCAACCGGGTCGATGGCTGCCGATGAGGAGGCGGATCTGGAGTTGGTACTGAAGATTTTGCAGAGCAACACGACCATTCCCGTGATTCTGTATGATGAAAAGAGTGGGGAGATGTTGACGCACAACATCCGGTTACCCGATACACAGAAGAATGCTTATCTGCGTAAGAAAATGGCACAGTTTGGCAGCCATCATGATCCCATTGTGCTGAAAGCACCGGATCAACTGCTTTATTACGATGACTCGTATACCTTGAAGCAACTGCAGGTTTATCCCTATTTCCAACTGTTGGTAATCGCCTTTTTTATCGGCCTCGCCTTCTTCGCCTTAAACCGTTCACAGCGTGCAGAGCAGCACAGGGTATGGGTGGGTTTATCGAAGGAAACAGCCCATCAGTTGGGTACCCCCATCTCATCGTTGATGGCCTGGACGGAATATCTCAGGTTGAAGGAGGTCGACCCGGAACTGCTGAAAGAGATCAATAAGGATGTGGAACGTTTGCAGATAATCGCGGAACGTTTCTCCAAGATCGGCTCTGTTTCAGCACTGGAGTTGCTGGACCTGCGTGAGGTGGTGAAAGGTGCTTTGTCGTATCTGAAGAACCGCATTTCGAAAAAAATAACTTTCAACCTCCAATTTCCGGAAAAACCGGTATCTGTCGACTTGAATGAGCCTCTGTTTGGCTGGGTAATAGAAAACCTGACCAAGAACGCGGTGGATGCCATGCAAGGAGAAGGAAGCATTACATTTTCCATCAAAGAGAAAGGAAAGGAAGTGATGCTGGATATTGCCGACACCGGTAAAGGGATTCAAAAATCCAGCCAGCGTAAAATATTTACGCCGGGCTTTACGACCAAAGAACGGGGCTGGGGGCTTGGCCTGTCGCTCGTGAAACGCATTGTGGAAGTAAACCACCATGGAAGAATTTTTCTTCTCAAATCGGACCCGGGCAAAGGCACTATAATCAGAATTATCCTGAAGAGAAAATGAACTTTCCTACGCCTCACCCGCACCCAAGGTCGGGTCTCCGTTAATTTTACCGGCATCAAACCCTCCGGTGAATAACCTGTTTTCTCCCCTCAATCTATTTTCAATCCGCGCACAAAGATGCAGAATCTGAAGCAAACAAACCGAAAAACGGCTTAAAGGGATGAATATTTGAAAAATAACGGTCGATTAATTTGGGAAACTCTATTTCAATTCCTATATTTGCGTGAATTTTTGTTTTCATACGATTATTTCATTTTTTTCATGAAGGTGTATGGAACTCGCAAAAAACGTGTTCTGTAGTTGAAAAATAGAGAGGCTCGTTTCATATGTCTGACGAAAATAATAAGCTGCTGGTCGATCTGGAGGTGCGCATTAAACAGGTACTGTTTTTGTGCGACTCACTGAAAGAAGAGAATGTTCGCTTAAAAAAGGAGATACAGTCCCGGCAAAATCAGATTGATGAGACAGTGAAAGATTTACAGCAATTGAAAACAAGATACGATGGTTTAAAAATCGCGAGAACCATTACGGCTGCTTCGGTAGACGTTGAGGTTGCGAAATTGAAATTATCGAAACTGGTGCGGGAAGTTGATAAGTGCATAAATTTATTAAAATGACTTTTAAAAAATTTATGTGATGGGAGACGAAAAATTTTTATTGACATTAGAGGTTGCCGGCAGGAAGTATCCATTGAAAATCAAAAGGTCAGAGGAACAGGCCTTTCGTAATGCCGCCAAAAAGATAAATACAAAAATAAACCAATACCGTGTTGCTTACGGGGGAGAAAACTCCCGGATGACAACCCAGGATTTTGTGGCAATGACCGCCATACAGGCATTGGCTGAGAATTTTTCTCTCGGTGATAAGAATAATACGAAACCCTTTGAGGATAAGATTGATTCGTTGATCAGCGAATTGGATAATTATCTGAAAAAATAATCTGTTCTCTTGCAGGATAAGAGGATGGGCTGACGCACCTTATATGCATATAACAGATGTTATGTGTTTAATGAGGTGCAATTTTTATTTAAAGGAATATAAGTGAAGGAGAACAAACCCTCTTGCCGGAAAGTAATAAATTCCGGTAAGAGCATATAAATCAATTAATATTAAGCAATATGGAAATAGTGATAGGAGTTATCGGTTTGGTGATCGGGGCCGTAGTGGCCTGGTTTCTGACCGGTAAAATGGCCAATTCCCGCGCGCAGAATATTCTGAAGGATGCGGAAAAGGACGCCGAGGTAATCAGGAAGAAGATATTACTGGAGGCCAAAGAGGAGACGCTCGCGATAAAAACCGAAGCTGAGAAGCAGGCCAACGCACGAACGTCGAAAATTCAGATGACGGAAAGCAGACTCAAGCAACGAGAAATGACGCTTAACCAAAAACAGGAAGAGCTGAACAAAAAGAATGCCGAGATTGATGAATTGAGGATTAATTTGTCTAACCAACAGGAGTTTTTGGACAAGAAAGTTGCTGAGCTGGAACGTTTGCACAGACAATCGGTGGAAAAACTGGAAGCCATCTCGGGTCTGTCTGCCGAGGAAGCAAAGGAGCGTCTGGCGGAATCGCTGAAGGATGAAGCGAAGACCGATGCGCAGTCGTACATCAACGACATCATGGAAGAGGCCAAGATGACGGCCAATAAAGAAGCGAAACGTATTGTGATCCAATCCATACAGCGTGTGGCAACGGAGACATCCATTGAAAATGCCGTTACGGTGTTCCACATCGATTCCGATGAGGTAAAAGGACGGATTATCGGCCGTGAAGGACGGAATATACGTGCGCTGGAAGCCGCTACCGGTGTGGAGATTGTCGTAGATGATACGCCGGAAGCCATTGTTCTGTCGGGCTTTGATCCGGTTCGTCGGGAAATTGCCCGTTTGTCGCTGCACCAGCTGGTGGCCGACGGACGTATTCACCCTGCCCGTATCGAAGAGGTGGTGTCGAAGGTAAAGAAACAAATAGAAGAAGAGATCATCGAGACCGGTAAACGGACGGTGATTGATTTGGGTATCCATGGGTTACATCCCGAATTGATCAGGATGGTGGGGAAGATGAAATATCGATCATCCTATGGGCAGAACCTGTTGCAACACTCGCGTGAGGTAGCCAACCTCTGTGCCATTATGGCCTCAGAACTGGGCTTGAATCCCAAAAAGGCAAAACGTGCCGGCCTGCTGCATGATATCGGAAAAGTTCCTGATGACGAGCCCGAACTACCCCACGCAGTGCTCGGCATGAAGCTGGCTGAGAAATATAAGGAAAAACCGGATATTTGCAATGCCATCGGATCACACCACGATGAGGTGGAGATGACTACCTTGCTGGCACCCATCGTGCAGGTATGTGATGCCATCTCCGGTGCACGACCCGGTGCACGCCGTGAGATCGTGGAAGCCTATATCAAGCGGCTGAACGACCTGGAGAATCTGGCGCTATCTTATCCCGGTGTGGTGAAGACTTACGCCATTCAGGCAGGACGTGAGCTGCGCGTGATTGTAGGAGCTGATAAGATTGATGATCAGGATGCCGAAAAATTGTCAGACGAGATCGCACGCAAGATACAGACCGAGATGACCTATCCCGGGCAGGTGAAGATTACAGTGATTCGTGAAACGCGTGCTGTAAGTTACGCCAAATAAAAAACGCAGATTAGTAACCCAAAAAAAGGAGCCTGAGAGCTCCTTTTTTGGGTTATTAATTATTTCTCACTTTATCCGTTTTTTTGATTTTTTCCACCAGCAATTCTTCATTGCTGCCAATCACTGTTTTCAATTCCATTTGAAGACGTTTGATCTCCATCTCCTGATTGTGGATGGTGGTCAGTAAAGCATTCAACTCTTCATTGTCTACGGTGTCGGGATATTGTGCTTTTACCCTGGCAATGAAATCACTCAGTACGTTCATGTAGTTGTTGAAGGCATCGTAGGGGGTCTTGTAAGGACTGAACTGACTCTGTCCTCCGCCAAAATGTTTGGTCGACATATAATAGAAATGATCGCTGGTCTGGAGATAGAGCCAATCCTGTTTCAGGCGACGGTCGGTGCACAGGCGCACACGCTCACCTATCTCATAGAGTGATTTCAGCGCACTCTGCTGCAGCTTATTTCCGATCCAGGCGCTCACGTCACGCTCTTCGTCGGACCAGGAGATAGAGTTGGGTACACTGATGGCGCCAATGGGTTTGTGGTTCTCCAGTGCTTCCCCGGGGGTGGTAAAGCCGATCTCTTTTTCAAATGCAAAACGGGGCAACGCTTTCATGAATTCGAAGATACCCGTGTGCGAAGGCTGCAGGTTGCCCAGCGTTTCATAATTCATAAAGATATTGAAAACCTCCTCTTCCGGCGGCGTGGCAGCGATCCAGGAGATAAATTTCTCCGCCGTCAGCGGATACTCATTCCAGTTGTAGTTCGAAAAACGATAAGCTATATCGTCGCTGAAACGGCTGTTCCTGAGCAACAGCTTCATATGGGGTTGCGTAGATGCCTGGTAGATATAGTTGGGGCTCTTCCATCCGAGGATATGTTTCGCACCCTCCGTAATCATTTTGGTATAACCCATATCGTACACCATCTCGGCAATCTCATCGTTGTAGATCAGCTCCGTATTGCATACCACGGTAGGTTTCTGATCAAACAGCATCCCGATCCTTTCGGCATGATGCGTTAGCTGGTTGCGGAACTCTTCGGGGTCGAAAAGGCTCGAGAGCGAATGTGCATAGGTTTCAGCAAGAAACTCCACATTACCGGTTTTGCTCAGTTCGCGGAATCCGTCAATTACCTCTGGCGCATAAATCTCCAGTTGTTCCAGCGCTACACCTGAAATGGAGAATGCTACCTTGAACCGTCCCTGATACTGATTCACCATATCAAGCAACATACGGCTAGCGGGGATGTACGATCGGCCGGCTATTTGCTGGAGAATATCCTCATTGGCAAAATCATCGTAATAATAATGATCTCTGCCAATGTTGAAAAAGCGATATCTTTTTAACCGGAAAGGTTGATGGATCTGGAAATAAAAGCAAATTGTCTTCATCGTTACTTATTGGTTGGTTATTGATTTTTTGAGTTGTCTAAACCAGGCTGTCGTAAATTTTACGAACTTTCAGACCGGCATCTTCCCACTTGATATTGTCTACTTCAATCTTCCCTTCTTCCTTCAGGTACTCTGCCATTGCCGGATAGGTGCAGATGGAATAAATGGCGTCGGCCATTGCATCCACATCCCAGTAATCGATTTTGATCACATTGTGTAGAATTTCAGAGCACCCCGATTGGTAAGAGATGATGCTCGGCACCTTGCACTGCATCGCCTCAAGCGGGGAGATGCCGAAGGGTTCCGATACCGAGGGCATCACATATACATCACTCGATTTCAGCATTTCATAGACCTGCTTTCCACGGAGGAAACCCGTGAAATGAAACTTGTGGGCAATCCCTCTCTCCGCCACCAAACGAATCATCTGGTTCATCATATCGCCGCTGCCGGCCATCACAAAGCGGATATGGTCTGTCTTGCGGATTACCTGGGTGGCTGCATCCACGAAAAATTCGGGACCTTTCTGCATAGTGATCCTGCCCAGGAAGGTAACCACTTTCTCCGAGACGCCTGAGATACGTTCAATTGCTTCGATCTCGGGACTGAGCGGATCAACGGCATTGTGTACCGTGGTCACTTTCCAGTAAGGCTGATGGTAGTTTTCAATTACGGTGCGGCGGGTCAGGTTACTCACGCAAATAATATGATCGCAATGGTCCATGCCGTCTTTTTCAATGCCATATACAATGGGGTTGGGTTTGCCCCGGCTACGGTCGAATTCCGTGGCATGCACGTGTATCACCAGCGGTTTGCCCGAAACACTTTTGGCATGGAGTCCTGCCGGATAGGTAAGCCAGTCGTGCGCATGGATGACATCGAAATCATAGGTGCGTGCAATGACGCCGGCCACAATGGAGTAATTATTCGTTTCTTCCAGAATATTATTCGGATACCTGCCCGAAAACTCGATACATCCCAGATCGTTCGTATGCATATAGCTGAAATCGGCATAGATGTTATCGCGCATCCAATAGTATTCGCGGGGGTCCATGAATTTCTCCAGCCTCGCCTGTGCGGTTTCCCATGACACGTCACGCCATACGATGGGTGTGTTGTTGGCTCCGATGATCTTGATGAAGCTTTGGTCTTCGTCACCCCAGGTTTTAGGAATTACGAAAATCGTCTCCATGTCTTCCTGTTTGGACATTCCTTTTGTCAATCCATAGCTTGCCGTTCCGAGTCCTCCGAGAATATGGGGCGGGAATTCCCAGCCAAACATTAATGCTTTCATCTTTACCTCTTATTATCTTCCGTTTTCCAATTCGGTGCTATATTTGTTTATGATTCGTTGTGCCCTGAGGAGCTCACCGACACTCATTGCAAAAGAGTAACCGCCGTGTGCGATAAAAGGTGGGTTGGAATCATAAAATTCCGATATGGTGCCGATACAATCGTTTTGCATTTCTCCTTCCATTTCCACCATGATACGGTCGGCCAGCGACAAGCCGCTCCTATGAAAGACATTCAGGTATGCTTCAATATAGGGTCCCAATAGCCATGGGAAAGCCATTCCGTTAAAATAGGCAGATTTTTTTTCATTCTCTGAGCCGGTGTAATAAGGGTGGAACTGATCGCTTTTTGGCGTCAGGGAACGTATACCACGGAGGGTAAGCAGTTCCTTGGTGACAAAATCGATCACCGATTTCTTTTGCCCTCTTTCAAGCGGTGAATATGGGAGCGAAACGGCAAACAGCATGTTGGGCCGCACGTTCAAATCTTTGTAGTACGCATCAACGTAATCATACAAATACCCCGCATCGTTCAGAAAAATCTCCTTGAATGAGTTGCCGGCCAACCGTGCTCTGTTTTCCAATGAGTCGGCCAGTGCTTCAGCATCCGTTGCGCGAGCTACTTCTTCGGTAAACTTCAAGGCATTGTACCATAGCGCGTTAAACTCTACCAGGTAGCCCGATCTGGGAATTACCGGCCGACCGTTGATCATGGCATTCATCCAGCTTACGGCTATATCACGTCCATATGTGGTCACGAGTCCGTCCTCCTCATGATAAACCAGATTCGGATGTTTACCGGCAATAATGTAATCGATGATTTCCAACAGGAATACGCTGTATTTTTCTACAAAAGTGTCCTTATACTCTTTCCAATATTGTTGTAACGCCCACACCACCCACAGCAAAACATCAGGGTCTTCTATCTGTTTGAGGGTACTTTTCGACGGTTTGTCGGCGATAAAGTCTCTCAGATGCGGAATGGCCGTGTCCATCATCTTTTCAAAGTCTTGTGGTTTATCCACCGAAAGCGTGCAGCCGGGAAGAGCAATAAATTGGTCGCGTGCCCGGACTTTAAACCAGGGATATCCCGCCAGAAGGTAATATTCCTCCTTCTGGGGAATGTAATAAAACTGGTGACTGGAATTTTTCAGGCAATTGTAAAAGTTGGAACGAGGTGTGCGCTTGTAGATCTCGAAATCAAATTCTTTTGCACGATTAGATGTGTCCACCAATATATCCCCTGCCGAGAAGATGATCTCCTCGTCTTTTTCGATTGACAACTCAAAATAGCCCGGCACATACAGATCTTCCAGAAACGTATCTCCATTCTGCAGATCCTGCAGGTACTCAATTTCGTGGTACCAGTCGGGATGATAGACAAATTCCGGCTTTTTGTTGAATTGCATGAACAGTTCGGGATAACCAAAATACATGCAGGTGCTGATCCCATTTTCCACTTCGCGGTAGGAGCGGTCCACCTGATCATTTTCGTGGGTGAGATCAGATATTTTCCGGAAAGCCAGGAACGGTTTAAACCGGATGGTCGTGGGGGAGTGGGCATCCAACAGTGTATAACGGATCATCAGACGGTTTTCTTTCGAGGAGAACATGATTTCTTTTGACAGGATCATGCCTCCCACGCGGTAGATAGTCTTGGGTACACTGTCGCAGTTGAATTCCCGGATATATTTGTGCCCTTTTGGACTGTAATGATCACCGGCGTAACGGTGTATTCCCAGGTTGAATTCAGCACCATGTTGAATGACCGTTTCATCGAAAGAGGATAAAATAAGATGATTTTCATCATCCATATAAGGTACAGGTATTACCAATAGTCCCTGGTATTTGGTTGTGTTGCAGCCTGATATGGATGTGTTTTGATAGGCCCCCCTTCTGTTTGTCCTTAAAACATTCCGGTACAGAGAATACTCCAGGTTGATCATCAGCTCTTTGTCGAATTTCAGATAACTCATTGCTATATAAAATTTAGGGTAAGGTGTATGGTGCTCAATTCCTGCGAAAGATAATAAAATTGTAATGATATCACAAGCAAAAAAGATGATTAAATGCATATTGAGTTTGCTCCGAAAACCTTGAAAAGGACAATCTTGCTATAAATTGACCTTTGATTTTCAATTCATTAAGACGATCAAAAAGAGCAAAAATGACTTTCCGGAGGGAACTCGTATTTCCTTTATTTTTGAACCGGTTGCACATTTGTTGTATATTTGTGCCGGCAACGAGCCCTCTCATACTTTGATGGAAAATGAATGCAAATGAAACATCCTGGTTTACCCTTGAAAAAAAGCGAATGTGGCTTGCCTTGCTGCCGTCCATTGTGTTTGTAACCCTTGTGTGGCTAGCTTTTATTGTTGACCATGCCGGCCTTTTCGGGGATAATTTTTCCCGATGGGGCATCCGGCCATCAACGGTGAGCGGATTGAGAGGAATCCTTTTCTCCCCGTTCATTCATGCTTCATTCTCTCATCTGTTGTCCAACACGCTGCCACTGCTCATCCTGATCTGGTTTCTGTTTTATTTTTATAGCAGGATAGCCTCCGGTGTATTTGTTTCTCTATGGCTTTTGAGCGGGTTGATAACCTGGCTCATCGGGCGCGGCTCCATGCATGTGGGCGCGAGCGGACTGGTTTTCGCCATCTTGTTTTTCCTGTTTTTTAGCGGAATTTTCCGTAAGTATATTCCGCTGACAGCTGTCTCCATGATTGTGGCTTTTATTTACGGGGGTATCGTGTGGAGCATCTTTCCCGTTACTGAGCTGGTGGATCCCTCTATCTCGTGGGAAGGCCATTTGTCGGGGGCAATCAGCGGACTGCTGCTGGCGGTGGTCTTCCGGAAGCAGGGGCCGCAGAAGCCGCCCGAGAGGTGGGACGAAACGGATGAAGACATGGAAGAAGATCTTGCTGAACGCGAGAAGGATGATGACCACATCCCGCTGTAAGTCATCATCCTTCAATCAATAGCTCATCACTTCATGCGGCGTTAATTTCCGCCGGAGATAACGATCATGGCCAGCCCTATGATAAACAGAATAAACATGAACGTCAGTAATAAATTCACCTGTTTCGAAGCGCCTTTGAACTCTTTCCAGATAAATACGCCCCATAATGCGGCAATCATAGGCGCTCCCTGACCTAATGCGTAAGAAATGGCCGGACCGGCTTTTCCCGCGGCTATATAACTTAAAACTGTACCTACTCCCCAGATAATACCACCTAAAATTCCTACTGAATGTGTACTCAGATTACCTTTGAAATACTGGGAATAACTCACCGGTTCTCCAACAAAGGGTTTTTTCATGACAACGGTGTTGAATATGAAATTACTTCCCAATATCCCCAGCGAAAAAATAAAAAATGCGCCGTAAGGAGTCAGCATTCCCTGCATGGGGTTCTCTAAATTATTCAGATCCATTGCCGAAGCGACAAACCGGTAAAAGAAGGACATCAGTATTCCGGCGCAGACAGCAATAATGACCCCTTTCTTTTTGGTCTTTTTTTCTTCCGATCCTAAACTCATTTTTCCCGAAGCGATGCCATTCAGTACAATAGCGACAACAATTAAGGCTACTCCTAAAAATAAGATCATAGGGTCGCCTTTGGGTGCGCCGAAGTAATTGATAAATACACCTAATACAAGTGCCAATCCCACTCCCACGGGAAAAGCGACCGACATCCCGGCCAGCGAGATGGAAGCCGACAATAATATATTGGCTGCATTGAAAATAATACCTCCTGTAAACGCGCTCCAAAAATTCTTTGAATTCACTTGCGCGATATCGTCGGTAAAACTACGTCCCTGATCGCCGATGCTTCCTAACGTGAAACCAAAGATGAGGGAAAGCAGCAGGATGCCGATCACATAATCCCAATAGAACAATTCATACCGCCATGTTTTTGCGGCCAATTTTTGCGTATTACCCCATGATCCCCAGCAAAGCATGGTAACAAGACAAAGTAATACTGCGAACGGATAATTTTGTACGATAAACATAAGATTTGATATGGATTAATAATTTACTGTCTTTTTCTTTAAGAAGTCGTGTACTTCGGTTTCTGTTGGGATAGAAGGCTGAGCTCCCATTCGGGTAACACAAATTGCAGAAGCGGCAGATGCAAATATCAACGAATCTTTCCAGCTTCTACCCTTATTCAATCCGGCAGCCAGTGCCCCACAGAATGTATCGCCTGCACCGGTAGAATCGATCGATTTCACCTTAAAAGCAGGTATCACATGATATTCGGATTCATTTTTCATGATGCATCCTTTACTGCCAAGTGTCAGGACAACGGATTTTGCTCCCAGCGCTAACAATTTATCTACCACTGCCTGTTCTCCAATTTCACGAATCTTTTCTCCTGAAATTGTTTCTGCTTCGGTCTCGTTCACCACCAGAATATGTATCTTTTTAATGATGTCCGCATCCAATTTTCTCGCGGGTGCCACGTTTAACAGTATTTGTTTATTGTGTTCATAAGCAATGTCACAAACAGTCTTTACCGTATCGTAAGGGATCTCCATTTGCAGCATCATTAAATCCGCCTCCAGTATCTCTTTTTCAATTTTATGGATATATTCGGAAGAAAGCATTTCATTAGCCCCGGATATTATTACAATGCTGTTCTCTCCTTTTTCATCCACCCAAATCATCGCTATTCCGGAATGAGTATTATCAACCATTAAAGATAAGGAAGCATCCAGTCCCTCTTTTTTATAATAATCCAGGGAACTCAGCCCATAGGTATCCTTTCCCAGGCTGGTAATAAACTTCACATCTCCACCCAGCCGGTGGGCGGCCAGTGCCTGGTTGGCACCTTTACCTCCCATTGCCTGAAAGTAGGAAATCCCTTTAATGGTCTCTCCTGCTTTGGGAAAATCTTTTACTTTTGCGATTAAATCCGTATTGGAACTGCCAATCACTACTATCTTGCTCATGCATTATTCTTTTACTATTACTATTTAATTTTTTCAAATATGG
This sequence comes from Proteiniphilum sp., assembly GCA_039683155.1. Taxonomy (GTDB): domain Bacteria; phylum Bacteroidota; class Bacteroidia; order Bacteroidales; family Dysgonomonadaceae; genus Proteiniphilum. The sequence continues at coordinate 2,595 of JBDKRY010000109.1, read as the reverse complement.
TACGTCCATTGTACGTGGCCCTTATTCGAAGGTTGCACCGGATGTATTTCGATGAGTGGAACATAGCCTATTATTTTGAAAATAAGCTTATACCCGGATATTTATTTGAAATTGGCAGGTTGCCGACTGATCAATTGAATAAAATGTCGTTTAATATTCTCAGCCTGGACAGAATCTACCATCAAATAATACCGGTTCCCATTTTCATTGGCTGTAAAAGTTGTGGATCCCTGGTCCGTTACGTCAATCATCCCTGCAGGTGAGATATTGAAATAAGAAGGACCTTCTACCGAATACAGTACAGAAGTCAAATCCCAAGTCGGGCGGTCATAAGGCATTTCCAGGTAACATTTATAAGCCTCTACCATAGGGTGTACCGGTGCCCATTTGAAATCATTTTCAATACTGATGGCCGGATAGTTGATCGCAATCCCTACTTCAAAGGGTGAGGTTACCAAAGGTGTTGGCCATTCTGTAAAAACTTTTTTAGCGGCGGGAATATCTTTTACGATGTTGTACTCATGCAGTTCCGGATTATTGAAACATCCTGCCATAGTACATAATAGTTTCACTTTCTTTGCCACCAGTTCCTTTCCTGTTAACGGTGAGAAATCATCAGCAGGAGTATCCAGTAAACGGGCCAGATTGGTAGAGAAGCCTGTGGAAACGATTGTGACAGAATTATCCGGTTGTTGCGCCAATATTTTGCGATATAAGATATGTGCTTCCGGCAGTTCTGAATAATCTTTCAGGGAACGCCGAAACAGCGGTTCATCGTTCCCTTTCTTCATCAGGGATACACATTTGGCATAGTTGACAGCATCATTTTCGCAATCTGCGCCATTGTAAATAACCCCAATGGGGATTTTAGGGTAGCCGTGCCATGTATTCATGATGTCCACGTATTCAGGAGGATATGTACCTTCCTTGTTGATCATAATCCCCAGCAAGTCTATTTCCCCTGCATCCATATATTTATAGAGCATATCCAATGCCAAAGCGTCATCCACATCGTTGCCGATATCCGTTTCAAAGATGATCTTTTGTGCATATGAAACAATTCTCATACTCTGCCTGTCTTTAGCAGTCCATCCTGAGAAAATGATCAAGAATAGGAGGCCTGTTACATAAAGTCTGTTTCTGGCCATAGCTGTATATTTTTAGAGTTAGCCTTTTTCGATTATGGAACTGTCAATCACTACTATATTAATTTTATAGATTAAAAATATACGTGTTTTCCAGGATTTTTATTGGAATACACTATGATATCCCTGATATTAATATGAGACCCATTGGGAATATTTCTTGTTTTTAATGTTATAGTATGTTCTCCTTCAGAAAGGTCGTAGTTCCAAGCCACATCATGTTTGCGAATGAGAGACGAGGTGGGCATTTTTACGGTTTCTATGAAATTATTATCGATATAAATATCCGCCTCTAACACCTCGTCTTTTTGATTGCTTGTCGCTGCAGCATATCCGGTAAGGACAAAACCGGAACCGTTTATAGCAAATGAAACTTCATTGGTTTGCACGGTTAGCCGGGTATTTAAACCTCTTCTTTCAGTAGGATAGATTTCTTCAAAGCCTATTTCCAAAGGAACTGTTCGAGGAACCTGGTATTGAATAATCAATGAATCGTCGTTTTCAATACCGCCGTTTCTTTTAATCATTTCTACTGCGTGTCGATACCCGATATCATAAACTTTATGGAGGGACATTTCGGTATATTGAAAATTCATATTTTCCACTTTATCAAGACCCCGCTTCCAATAATCCGGAATATTGTCGTATCCTATTATTGTCCCAAGAATTCCGCCAGCGTTAGCCGGATTACAATCCGAATCGTAGCCGCATCGGGTACTTATATCTATTGTTGTTCCATAATCGCCTTTACCGTATAGCAATCCGATTACAATATACGCCGCATTGATTTTAGCGTCAATATTGAATGGTCTGAAAACGCCCTCGGGACATCCTTTATCGTGTGTCCATTTTTTTTGCGCTTCAAACCATGTCGATTTCCAGTCGTTAGGGTTGTTCTTATACCATGTGATTACATCCGCTATGCACTGATGAAATTCACTCTCCGCCGGAATAGTCTTCAGCGCTTCTTCAACTATAAATTCAATATCGTCATATACGAAAGCCAGTGAATACATTGCGGCAACATATATGCCACCATACAGGCCATCTCCGTAATTCATGATGTGTCCAATCCGATTACAAATCGCAGTAGCTGAATTGACCATACCGGGGGACATTAATCCCGCAAAATCAGCTTCAATTTGAAAATCGATATCGTCGGCGTGAGGATTATTTTTCCAATGTCCGGAAGCAGGGGGCATAATGCCGTTCAGTATATTATACCGTGCAGCCTGATTAGCATGCCACAGAGGATACTTAGCATGTGCAAAAGCCAGTGCATGTAACGAATCGGGTGCGTCGAGCCCATGTTTTTCAAATACATCCACAAAAGTCAGATCCATATAAATATCATCGTATAACCCGGGTGCGTTTTCATAGTACCACAACAGACGGGTATCGTCCCAGGGAATGGGAACATGATCGTCAATCATTGTGCCGTTCCATTGGA
>JBDKRY010000108.1:0-3118 GCA_039683155.1 Proteiniphilum sp. | reverse complement strand
AGAAATTGGTTTACGTCTCCCTGAGCTGATCTTTTTATCTGCTGCCAAATCCGGATTATTCAAAAAGAAAGTGTTATTTTTGCCCTGTATATCCTTACATATAGCTATTTGATGAAGATTAAGACATTTGAATTCAACCCGCTGGGTGTAAATACCTACGTGCTTTCCGATATCACGAAAGAGTGTGTTGTGATTGATGCAGCCTGCTTTTATGCCGATGAAAAGGAAATATTGCTCAACTATATCCTTGATCATGATTTTGTGGTGAAGCATCTCATCAACACACATTTGCATTTTGATCACCTTTTTGGTGTCAATACGCTGGCTTCTCAGTTTGGGCTTACACTGGCCTGTCACCAGGCCGATGAATTTCTACTGGAAGATATCCCTGCACAACTGCAGTTGTTCGGCCTCCCGAACGTCAACGCCGACTATAGGCCCGACATAGGTAAATACCTTCATCAAGGGGATCAGATTACTTTTGGTAACCAGACCCTCGGGGTAATCCATGTGCCGGGACATTCACCCGGAAGCGTGTCGTTTTATCATAAGGCTGAAGGCGTGCTGTTCAGTGGAGATGCGCTTTTTCATTCCGGCATAGGACGTACAGACCTTGCCGGCGGTAATTACGATGAACTGGTGACGGGTATTCAAACAAAACTTTTCACATTGCCGGATGAAACCATCGTATATCCGGGTCACGGTCCGGCGACCACCATCGGATACGAGAAAGCACACAATCCTTTTGTGGGAAAGGAATAAAAACCTACCCGAACAGAAGCATACTGTTGGGCTGTCATATGAAAGAAAGAGATCAACAAAAAGAAAAAACCATATCGTTTATTATGTTGGAAATGGAACAATTTAAAAATCGTCATATCGGTCTCACTGCAGCCGATAAAAAAATAATGCTCGAAGTACTCGGACTCACTTCCGTTGAGGAGCTGATCGATCAGACTATTCCTTCCGATATCCGTTTATCGGAACCTTTATCACTTCCTGAGCCGTTATCGGAGCAGGAATATGCAGAAGAGATCAACCGCATAGCCTCCCAAAATCAGGTGTTTGCGTCCTATATCGGGATGGGATGGTACGATACCATCACACCCGCCGCCGTATACCGGCACGTGTTTGAAAATCCTGTCTGGTATACCTCCTACACGCCCTACCAGGCAGAGATATCGCAAGGGCGACTGGAAGCGTTGCTTAACTTTCAGACAGTGGTGAGTGAGCTTACGGCACTCCCGCTGGCCAACAGCTCTTTGTTGGATGAAGCAACCGCTGCGGCAGAAGCAGCTACCATGATGTATGGCCTGCGCAGCCGTGAGCAAGTGAAAAACAAGGTGGAGACGCTGTTCGTGGATGAGCGTATCTTTCCGCAGACACTGGCAGTGTTGCGTACCCGGATGCATTATACAGGAATAAAAATTGTAACGGGCGATTACAAAACGCTTTCTTTTGATCAGCCTTATTTCGGTATTATCCTGCAATATCCCGACAGTGACGGGAACGTAGAGGATTACCGTGAATTGGTGGAAAATGCGCATAAGGCAGATTGTAAGGTGGCCGTGGCAACCGACTTAATGGCGTTGACACTGCTCACACCTCCCGGTGAATGGGGTGCCGATATTGCTTTTGGCAGCAGTCAGCGCTTGGGTATACCCATGTTCTACGGCGGTCCCTCCGCTGCCTTCTTCGCCACCAGGGAAGAGTATAAACGCTCCATGCCGGGACGCATCATCGGCATCTCGAAAGATGCTTATGGCAAAGAAGCATACCGTATGGCCCTTCAAACACGGGAACAGCATATCAAACGGGAAAAAGACACCTCCAACATCTGCACGGCGCAGTCCCTTTTGGCAACCATGTCGTCGTTTTATGCCGTATATCACGGACCCGAAGGGTTAAAAAAAATAGCCCGCCGCATCCACTCCCTCGCTTCCCATGTGAGCGATGAGTTGAAGGTGATGGGCTATAAACAGCTGAACAAAAGCTTCTTCGATACCCTGAAAATAGAATTACCCGAGGGCATTTCAACGCAGGATATCCGTGAAAACGCTGAGATGAGATCCATTAACCTGCGTTACTTCAACAGTGGCGAGATAGGTATCAGTATTGACGAGACCACGAACAACTTTCGGGTGCATGAGCTGCTGGCCGTTTTTGCAATGGCTGCCGGCAGTTCCAAGGTGTTCATGATCGATGATCTTCCCGATAAAATCACCTTGAAGGATCCGTTCCTCAGAAAATCAGCATTCCTGACACATCCCACATTTAACAGTTATCATACCGAAACTGAGTTAATGCGCTATATCAAGCGGCTGGAACGGAAAGATATCTCGCTGGCGCATTCGATGATTTCACTCGGATCGTGTACCATGAAACTGAATGCGGCCTCGGAGCTGCTGCCCCTGGGATTGCCCGGTCTGCAGCGTATGCATCCTTTTGCACCGGTGGAACAGGCTGCGGGCTACAGACAGATAATCAGCGAACTGGAAGATATGCTGGCCGAGATTACGGGCCTTGCCGCCACCAGCCTGCAACCCAATTCGGGAGCAGCCGGTGAGTACACGGGACTGATCACCATTGGGGCTTATCTCGAAAGCATGGGGGAGGGACATCGCAGGATAGTGCTCATCCCGGCATCGGCACACGGCACCAATCCCGCCAGCGCCGTGCAGGCAGGCTTCACGCCGGTGACGGTAGCCAGCGATAGGACAGGAAATGTAGATATGGATGATTTGCGCCGCAAAGCAGCACAGTACAGTGATAATCTGGCTGCTTACATGATCACCTATCCTTCCACACACGGTATTTTCGAGACGGAGATCAGAGAAATGTGCCGGTTGATCCATGAGGCTGGCGGACAGGTATACATGGACGGGGCAAATATGAATGCGCAGGTAGGATATACCAACCCCGGAACCATCGGTGCCGATGTATGTCACCTGAATCTGCACAAGACCTTTGCCATCCCCCATGGCGGCGGCGGCCCGGGTGTAGGACCCATTTGTGTGGCGGAACACCTTGCCGCGTTCCTGCCAGGTCATCCCGTGAACATGTCAACGGACAGGAACACAGTATCATCAGCTGCTTATGGCAGCGCCGGCGTGCTGGA
>JBDKRY010000107.1:0-2775 GCA_039683155.1 Proteiniphilum sp. | reverse complement strand
ACCTTATAGAAGGAATGAAAAGTCGTGCCAAAAAGAAATTCGACGCTTATATTGTTTTAAAAGAAGATGGAAGTACTGGATTTGAGTTCCCTAAAAATGTAACAGGTAAAAAATAGCGGAACGCTTGCCCATTACCGGAAAACTCCTACCTTTGCATCCTATTCCAGTGTTATAAACATTTTGTTTTAATATTGGATTTAGTGGTTGGCATCGGTGGGGACACCGGTGCCATTTTACGTTTTATCGTATCGAAATCGTATATTATCGTATCTTATCGTATCAGATTTAAAAAATCTGTTCTATATTTGCACTCAGAATACCAGCAAATTAAAGGATAGAAAAAATGGAACAAATCTTTTTTCAGACTTATCCCAAGAAGTGATCCGCCTGGGGCTCGAACCCAGGACCCCATCCTTAAAAGGGATGTGCTCTACCTGCTGAGCTAGCGAATCAGCCTGAATGCTTTCTTGCAAAAGCGAGTGCAAAGATAAAACCTTTATTTTACTTTAGCAACTGTGAATGCCATAAAAAAGCGGTTTTTTTCACGTATACCGGGTATTTATTTCAATACCAGAATTTTTTAAATCGTCAATTTTCCTGCACCAGCATTTTTACCAATCAATTCAGACCGCTGAATACTGAATGCAGAATAATGAATGCTCTCAATACCTGTAATGTTCCGGCTTATAGGGGCCTTCCAGGGGCACCCCGATATAATCGGCCTGCTGCTTTGTCAGCGTGGTCAGTTTCACGCCAATCTGCTCAAGATGCAACCTGGCCACTTCTTCATCCAGGTACTTCGGCAGGCGGTAGACACCAATTTCATACGCATGCTGCCAGAGATCAATCTGTGCCAGTATCTGGTTGGAGAAGGAATTGCTCATCACAAAGGAAGGATGTCCTGTAGCACATCCCAGGTTCACCAGCCGGCCTTCGGCGAGGAGGAAAAGGGAGTTGCCTGCCGGGAAGGTATATTTATCGACCTGCGGTTTGATATTCAGATGCTTGATACCCGGGAAAGCAATCAGCTTGTCCACCTGTATCTCATTGTCAAAATGACCGATATTGCAGACAATCGCATGGTTCCTCATCTGCTGCATATGTTCGATCGTAATCACATCACGGTTTCCGGTCGTTGTCACGAAAATATTACCCTCTTTCACGGCTTCCTCCATGGTGTTCACTTCAAAACCTTCCATGGCGGCCTGCAGGGCGCAAATGGGATCAATTTCGGTCACAATCACCCGTGCACCATAGGAACGCATCGACCTGGCACATCCCTTGCCCACATCGCCATAACCCAGCACGACGACCACCTTACCGGCAATCATCACATCGGTGGCACGCTTGATGCCATCCGCCAGTGATTCACGACAACCATAAAGATTATCAAATTTCGATTTGGTAACCGAATCGTTCACGTTGATGGCAGGTACCAGCAGCTCCCCTCTCTCCATCATCTGGTAAAGACGATGCACCCCCGTAGTAGTTTCCTCTGAGATGCCTTTCAGTTCGGCAATGGTTCTGTGCCAACGCTGTCCATCTTCTTTCAGAATGCGGTGCAACGTATCGAGGATTACCTGCTCCTCGTGACTGGATCCTTTTCTGTCGATCGTGGAAGCGTCATTCTCAGCCATATATCCCATGTGAACGAGCAGGGAGGCATCGCCTCCGTCATCCACAACAAGGTTAGGTCCCTTCCCGTCGGGAAAACGGAGCGCCATTTCCGTGCACCACCAGTACTCTTCCAGCGTTTCGCCCTTCCAGGCATAGACAGGGACACCTGCGGCAGCGATGGCAGCAGCGGCATGATCCTGTGTGGAGAAGATGTTACAGCTGGCCCAACGCACATCGGCACCCAGCTCTACCAGCGTCTCAATCAGTACAGCCGTTTGGATGGTCATATGCAGTGAACCTGTCACACGGGCTCCTTTCAGCGGTTTCCCGGTTGCATATTTTTTTCGTATCGCCATCAATCCCGGCATTTCGTGTTCGGCAATATCGATCTCTTTCCTTCCAAAACCGGCCAGATTAATGTCGGCCACTTTATATGGAAGATCGGAAGAAAAATTTTGATTCATATCGGTTCCTGTTTGATTTATCGATTTTTAAGGATGCAAAGTTACGAAATTTATAGAATGTTTCTACCTTTGGTTTTAAGAAAGGTTCAAAAAAGGGGATATATTGATGAACGGAAGATAAAAAACAAGGAATCTATGAAGATCATTTATTCCGGTTTTCTGCCGGTAAAAGGGTTCAGGGCAATCAACCTGTTCGGAATTGTATTCGTAAGAAAGGAATATCCTGCGTTAGACAAACGCATCCTAAATCACGAATCGATCCATACCCGTCAGATGCTGGAACTACTGGTCTTCGGTTTTTATATCTGGTACGTTATAGAATGGTTTATCAACCTGTTTCGTTATAAGAACAGATATCTTGCGTACCGAAATATCGGGTTTGAGAGGGAGGCTTATGACAACGAAGCCGATCTGCATTACTTAAAACTAAATAGGTCTTCGTGTGACCGTCAGGTCATATGAAGAACCTGTTGTACTAATGTTGAGGTTGGTGAACTTATGGGTTTTGTGCCTTGATTTAAATGTTTTTCATGGTATTGTTCGGTACCTCACGAAAGGAATATAAACGGATTTATCTGTGGTAAACTGTCCGTACAATATATAATCGGGTGGATAACCATCCGGATTCGATCTTTGAAATACTGAAACTGTCACGTAAGTGCACGACGATTGTGTCCGTCAAAAGATAACTGTT
>JBDKRY010000106.1:0-1779 GCA_039683155.1 Proteiniphilum sp. | reverse complement strand
AAGCCTGTCGAAAAATATATTTAAAAAAAACCGGCAAAAGTGCATTGATTGGTACACGACAACCGGATGAACTTGAAAAGGTGCTGGTGAAACTTGGTAAGAAAGTGTAAATGCTCAAATACAATGGATACTGGATCAGGCGCTCAGGAAAAGCGGGCGACTGAAACAGAAATAATTGTTCCGGCGATCTTGTTAAAAATGTGTAATCGTGAGATTATTCAAATGACGAGACAAATTTATAGCTACTTTTGGCTCTTAAATGGACGAACGATATTTGAGCCCACGTGAAAAAGTTGTTTTCAAGAAAAATAGACACTGATTGTCAGATGTTTATGGTCGTAAAACGTTATTTTTCGGACTTTTTAAAGCAGATGCATATTTAAAACCACAATGAAACAATCGGTAATATTCTTTATATTCTTTTTATTATCAGCAAGCTTAACAGCCCAAACAGCAAGCATATCGGTTCAAAGTGTGACAGTAAAGGGAAAGCTGGTATCGGCTGACGACCAGGATCCTCTTCCATATGCTACGATTTCGGTCTCCCGTGAAGCCGCTCCCGCAAACAGCATCAAAAAACTTGCCACCCGTGAAGACGGGGCTTTCTCTACCACGTTGGCCCCGGGGAAATACATCTTTACCTTTCATTTTGTGGGGATGAACGACCTGACAAAGCCGGTAGAGGTTACTGCTTCCCAAAATCCGCTGGATATGGGAGCAATCCCGATGACGGAGAGTGCTACAGAACTGGACGAATTGAATGTAACTGCACAAAGGCCCCTGGTGAAGGTAGAGATTGATAAGCTGACCTATAGTGCCAAGGACGACCCGGAAGCATCCACCTCCAATGTGCTGGATCTGCTGCGTAAGGTGCCGCTGGTGACGGTGGACGGCGAAGATGAGATTCAGCTGAAGGGATCTTCGAATTTCAAGATATACCTCAACGGGAAACCTTCCAACATGATTTCCGGAAACCCTTCCCAGGTACTGAAAAGTATGCCGGCAAATAGTGTGAAAGACATTGAAGTAATCACCGATCCCGGCGCAAAATATGATGCCGAAGGAGTCGACGGCATCATCAACATCGTGACAGATAGACAGGCCGATGATGGTTATTCCGGTTCAGTCGGGGCCAATGCAGATGATTTCGGCGGTTATGGCGGCAACGCCTATCTGGCTACAAAGTATGGCAAGTTTGGTTTCACCGGTAACGCCGGTTATTTCCATCATGCCAGGCCTGAATCGGAGTCCAGCTTTGCGCGCAGTGAATATGCTCCCAACCCGGAAAATAGCCTCACGCTCAACGGAACGAATAAAAGTGATGGAGGCGGCCTCTTTCTGAACGGTTCCATGAGTTTCGAACCGGACACCCTCAATCTCTTTAACCTGTCGGCCTCCCGCTTTGGCGGGAAGTTCAATTCGTTGAACCTGCAGGAAGCCCTTTCTGAAGGTGCCCGTCCCTATAGCTACAATACACGAAGTGAAAGTGTCAGCCAGTTCGGTGGCATGAACCTGTCGGTCGATTATCAGCGCAGCTTCAGAAAGAAGGGGGAGATGCTGACTGCCTCTTACCGGTTTGAGAATAATCCCAACGACAGTGAGTACGAAAGCGCCTATGAGGATGTGACGGGAACATTTTATTATCCCGACGGTTACCGCATCAAAAGTGCCAACGACGCCGGCGGAAGCGAGCAAACCGGACAGGTGGATTATGTGAATCCGCTGAACGGAAAACATAGCGTTGAAGCTGGATTAAAATATATTTTCAGGGATAATGCA
>JBDKRY010000105.1:0-3336 GCA_039683155.1 Proteiniphilum sp. | reverse complement strand
GATTTACTGATTGAAAGCGGCGGGCAGTTGCAGGCAATCGAAATAAAATCTTCCGCCACAATGAAAAACGATTTCTTCGGTACGCTGCAACTTTTTCAATCGTTTAGCGGAATAAGTCATGAAAATCTGTTTGTAGTTTATGGCGGCGAAACCGATTATACGACAAAAAAAGGCAGGTTTATATCGTGGAAAAATCTACAATAAAGAAACACCCATGCAGCGATGTTAACGGATGTCCGCCTTTCTGGTCTTCCATGTATGCGATATAAGCCACGTTCCTGTTATCGGGTGAAGGATGCGGAAACCAGTTGTCGTACTCGTCGAACGTGAGTTGCGTCCGGGTGAGCTGACCCTTGCATCGCTGTGACTGATGATAAGCCACCTGCCATCGAAGGTAAGCCCGTGATCATTGTTGCACTGGTCCGCAAAGCCGGTATCAATCACACCCAGCTTTTTCCCTCTGACCGATAGTTGCCATTGAAAAGAAAGCGAACAAAATGATGAAATAGATGTGTTTCATATCGATAGCCCGGGAAAGTTATTTGATTTTACCGATGAAGCCTCACCCGATAGCAGAAGCAAATGTAATGATTTTTTTTTGCTTCTCATTGGTTATGCTTTTTTGCATAATGCTTTTTTGCATAATACCGGCCTTGAATAGTCTGATAATTTTTTGTAGATTTGTTCCTGCAACTTCAAAAGATGTCCATCTATGCCCTGCCCCACTCCCTATGAATGCGCGATGGAATTTGTAACCCACACGAACAGGAACCTGTTTATTACCGGAAAAGCCGGAACGGGGAAAACAACCTTCCTGCACAAGTTTCGCGCCGAAACGATGAAACAGACAGCCGTTGTGGCACCCACGGGCGTGGCGGCGGTCAATGCCGGCGGAGCGACCATCCATTCGTTCTTCCAGCTGCCATTCACCCCGTTCACGCCGACTCCTTCCGGATGCGAATCGCTGATCGCCCGCATGAAGATGAAAACAGCACGCCGGCGTGTGATCCGCGAGGGAACATCCACCGGTTTATGTGGAGTTTGACAAGATCTTCCGGCAGTCCGAGAATATTTTTATCGAAGTATTGAACCAGGTGCGGAACGATTCGCTTACACCGGAAGGGTTCAACCTGCTGCAAAGCCGCTACGATCCGCATTTTAACCCACCACCCGACGAGAATTATATCACGTTGACCACGCACAATTTCAGTGCCGATGCGATCAATACCGCAGAATTGGAAAAAATCAAAACAACCCTGCATCCATTCAAAGCGGTTGTAAAAGGTGAATTTCCGGAGAATGCTTTTCCGGTTGATCGGGTTCTCGAACTGAAAGAAGGAGCCAAAGTGATGTTCGTGAGAAATGACACCGAGATCCCGCGACGTTATTTTAATGGAAAGATAGGCATCATCACGCGTATCAAAGAGGAAATTATTACCGTGCTATGCCCGGACGATCCGGATGAGATTACCGTATCTCCCGTGATCTGGGAGAATATTCGCTACACCACCAATCCCGAGACCAACACGGTAGAGGAAGAAATTATCGGGACATACAAACAGATTCCCCTGCGGCTCGCGTGGGCCATTACCATCCACAAAAGTCAGGGCCTTACCTTCGATAAAGCGATCATCGATGCGGGTAAAGCCTTTTCACCCGGACAGGTGTATGTAGCGCTGAGCCGTTGCCGGTCGCTCAACAGCCTGGTGCTGAAAAGCCCGATCAACCGTTACAGCATAGAGGTGGATGAACAGATAATCCGTTTTTCATCGTCAAAGCCCAATGAAAACCGTGTTGCCGAAGAGCTAAAATCGGCAAAGGAGCAATTCAGGATGAGCTTACTCCTGCAATTGTACGACTTCGATCCGATCCTTCAGATGGCACGTTCATGGTACTTCGATACAAAGGAAAACGAATCTTCCTTCAGCGAAGAAACCGTGCCCTTTGTGGGCGAAATCTGTAAACAGTTGACGGACCTGGAGCAGGTAGCCGGTAAATACAGGGCTCAACTGCAGCGAATCATAGGGCAGACGCCTGTCAACACGACGTTTTTTGCTGAACGGCTCCATGCATCCTCTTCCTATTTCACCGGAAAAATTGAGATATTGTTGCAGACTTTGCAGGAATCGACTGCAACCACCGACAACAAAGCAAACGCACAGGCGTATGACGAGAGCATCGATGCCGTTTTTACTGCGGCAGCCCTAAAAAAACACCTGATCTCCGCCACAGCCGCTAACTTCAGCGTGGAGTCTTACTACAAGGCCCGGAACCAATTCAGGAACCCACCCTTCGCCATCACGTCATACAGCCGGAACTCGTCGGGTGTACAATTAAAATCGACCCATCCCGATCTGCTCAACGAACTGGTGCAACTCCGTAACCGCATTAGTGCCGGTGCAGACTTGCCCGTGTATCTTGTCGCCTCCATCAAAACGCTGGTACAGATGGCAGACTACTTGCCGGAAACAGAAAAAGAGTTACTGAAAATAGATGGGTTCGGAAAAATAAAAGTGGAACGATACGGTGCCCAGTTTTTGGAAATCATCGGCAATTACATCTTGGCAAACGGCATCGGATCACGCATGATTCACTTTACGGAACATGAAAAGCAGAAAAAGAGAAAAAAATAAAAAAGGCTGTCAGGCGTTAGAAGCGAGATGCTGTTGCCAGCGACCCACCGACAAAGCTCGTTAATGGCTCTCCTGCGATCCAGGAAACTGCATCAGATGCCATACGGATTATCTATTAAAAAGCTATCCGGTCATTATAAAAAGTAAACGGGAGCACTTCATCCAAAAGCACTCCCGTTGCATCAATCCGGCCGTCAGTAGTTCCGTTTTATTTGTTGGGCGTTTCCCAGATTTTGGTTGATGCACAATGAATACCAACGGTCTGATCCCCCGCCTGCAGCATGAAATCGCCCTCCTCGAGTGTCCAGCGCCCCTGTTCATTGACAAATGCCAGCTCTTCACCTTTCAGTTCGAAGGTAACGGTCTGCATCTCTCCCGGCTTCAGTGAGATTTTTTGAAACGCTCTCAGGCGGCGCACATCGGGCGAGAGTGATGCCACGAGGTCGCTGCTGAAGAGCAGCACCGCCTCTTTTCCTTCCCTGTCTCCGCTGTTGGTGACATCCACCGATACAGTGATCGTATCATCCCAGGCGAAATTTGTTTTATCCACCTGCAGATTGGCGTATTCAAAGGTGGTATAGCTCAGTCCATATCCGAACGGGTATTGTACCGAAGTCTGCGCACCGTAATCATACGCACCCTCCATTTTATTCTCCAGGTTCTGGCTCGGTTTGTGGTCGTAGGTGATCAACCCCTGTTCATA
>JBDKRY010000104.1:0-3459 GCA_039683155.1 Proteiniphilum sp. | reverse complement strand
ACTAAAATTTGGATTTGGATTGATTGATATACTCGAGAAAGACCGGGCCGATCTCACGGATGAAAGTCTGCAAAAATATGCCCGTTCCTTGTCGAAAGCCACACAACGGATGATCACACTGAGTTTTTACTTCGAGTAAACAGACTGATACGTTTTTTTTCTATTCAGATAAAAACGCAGCAAAATACTTTGCCGGTATCGAGTGTCTATATGCTTCACGGTCGTCTTTTTCAGATTCTCCCTGCGCATGGGCTTATAAGTTGGGCGCATCTTCAGGAAATCCCGATAGGCTTCAACCACTGCATGGGCGCTTTTGAACTCTCCTTTCAGCAGAAGATGGACATATGCCAGAAAATCGAACAGACATCGCACAAGAAAGACGGTACAATAATCAGATTTGGTAACATTCTTATAGAGCATCAGCAGGTTGTTCCGAAAGTTCAGATACATTTTTTTGGGATTATCCTTACTCAGCGATGCACCTCCCACATGATACACTACTGATGAGGGCAGGCACATCACTACCCTGCCCCTTGCATTCAACCGCCAGCAGAGATCTATCTCTTCCATATGGGCAAAAAACCGTGCATCCAGTCCGCCCACTTCCATATATTCCTTTTTCCGGATACAGAAACAGGCGCCTGTAGCCCAGAAAACAGGAATGGCGGTATCGTACTGTCCATTATCTTCTTCCACCACTTCCAGTATACGCCCTCTGCAGAAGGGATACCCGTACCGATCAATAAATCCGCCCGCAGCACCTGCATACTCAAACCGTTTTTTATCGTTGTATGAGCGTATTTTGGGTTGCACTGCCGCCACTTCAGGACGGGCATCCATAAAAGAAATCAAGGCATGCAACCAGTTTTCTGTCGTCTCCACATCAGAGTTCAATAACACCACATATTCCGAGTCCGCTTGTTGGATCGCTTTGTTGTAACCATCGGCAAAACCATAGTTTTTGTCGAAAATAAAGAGCCGTACCTCAGGGTAATTTGTCTGAAGAAATACTACGGAATCATCGGACGATCCGTTATCGGCCACAATCACACTGCACGCTTCGTTCAATGAATAAGCAAGTACCGAGGGGAGAAACTGCTCCAACAGTTTTTTCCCGTTCCAGTTCAAAATTATAACCGATGTTTTTACCATATTATTTGTTTTCAGCACTCAGCACTCAGCACTCAGTTCTCATTTTCAGTTCTCAATACTCAATTTTCAGATTTCTGTTCTCAGGATTCAATTGTCAGTTTCGAGGTTCCTGGTTCTTGGCTCTTGGCTCTTGGTTCTTGGTTCTTGGCTCTTGGCTCTAAGGATTCAGCTTTCAGTTTTCGGTTGTAAGTTTGACTGCTGATTGTTGATTGCTGACCGCTTGAATTTCCAACGGTTGTGCGACCACAGGTAGTAGGCCGGTTCTTTCAGTACCGTCTCTTCCAGTTTTCGGATATACCGCTCCATGATCACAAATTCAGGTTCCAGAGAAGCGTCCGGTGTGATCACGAAAAATCTTCCCACATAATGACCCCGTTTCACTTTGGTGACGTCGAGATACACAATGGCGCACGCCAGAAGCTTTGCTATTTTTCCCATTCCTGTCTGCACAAGGGTGTCCTGACGAAGAAAGGTGGTCCAGTATTGGTCGGGGTACCTGGGCGGACGCTGGTCGGCAAGAAAGCCCACCACCATTTTCTCACCTGCTTGTTGAAATTTGATCATCTTCCGGTAAATCGACCGCATTTCTATGGGTCTGGGACTGAAGCGACTGCGAATCTTCAAAAAAAGGCGGTCGAATGCTTTTGAATGCAATTCTTTATAAACAAGGCCCGGCTTCACTCCCGGCTGTAGATACATGCAAATGGAAGGCACCCACTCCCAGTTGCCGTAATGGCCCAGACTTAAGATGCAGGATTTCCCTTCGGCTGTGAGCTGGTTGATGATTTCCGGATTTTCAAATTTCATTCGCTTGCGTACTTCTTCATCAGAAAGACGGAGCGTTTTGAGGGTCTCTACAAAGTAATCGCACAGATGATGGTAAAATTTCTTTTCAAGTTTCACGATTTGTTTTTGCGATTTTTCGGGAAAAGCATTTTCCAGATTCCTGCGTACAATTCTCCTCCGGTAACGAACCAGATGATAAGCCCCGAAAAAGAGAATATCCGACAGCAGATATAATACCGAAAATGGCAGCATCGCATGGAGATACGCCACTACATATAATAGAGAATAACCTATCCCCTTTTTACTGCCCTTGTCATCCATTTTATCAGAACTTTCATTGTCGTTATATTGCTTGTCCGGCATGCAATTATTCCCGGAATTCAGCATCCATCAAAAAAGTGCTTTCATTGCCATTTCGTCCTCATCATACCCGCCTACCTCCACGTCGAGCATCCTGTTCACATAACGGGAATCATAATCGGCATACAATTTTACATAATTTTCGGTAAACCCGTGCATTTTTTTCCCGCGTTTTGTATGCTCGAATAACACTTTCCGCTGTGTACCCTTCTGTGATGCGTAAAAATGTTGCAGTCTCTCCTCCGAAAGATCGAGCAATATTTTGCTGCGTGTATGTTTTGTTTTGGGATCCACCGCGTACTCAATCTGCAGCGCCTGCGTACCCGGTCGCTCAGAATAGGTAAATACGTGCAATTGGGAAAAATCGAGTGAACGAATAAACGCTTCGCTCTCTGAAAAATAATCATCGGTCTCCCCCCGAACTCCCACAATCACATCCACGCCAATGAAAGCATGGGGAAGGATACGCTTTATTTTTTCTACCTTATGCCGGAACAGGGCCGTGTCGTAACGTCGTTTCATCAGCGTGAGCACGGCGTCGCTGCCTGCCTGCAGAGGCATGTGAAAATGGGGTGCAAAACGTTTGGAGGAAGCCACAAAATCGATGATCTCGTCCGACAACAGGTTCGGCTCAATGGACGATATGCGATACCGTTCCACACCCTCCACTTCATCGAGCGCTTTCAAAAGATCTATAAAATGCTCTTTCGTAGTATGTCCGAAATCGCCGATGTTGACCCCGGTGAGCACAATCTCCTTTCCACCTTCCTCTACCACCTGCCGGGCCTGATTCACCAGATCGGTAACGGCTCCGTTGCGGCTTCTGCCTCTTGCAAAGGGGATGGTACAAAAAGAACAGAAATAGTCGCACCCATCCTGCACTTTGAGAAAGTAACGGGTGCGGTCGTCGGCCGAAACGGAAGAAACGAACGACCGGATACGGTGTGTTTTGGAGGTAACCACTTCACTTTTCTCCTTTTTCTGCAGGTCGTCCAGATATTTCACCACATCGAGTTTCTGTTCTGCCCCCAATACCAGGTCAACACCGGCAATACCGGCAATTTCATCCGGTTTCAGTTGTGCGTAACATCCGGTAACCACAACAAAGGCGGAAGGATTCTCCTGTATTACTTTCCGGATAGCCTGACGCCCTTTTTTGTC
>JBDKRY010000103.1:0-5322 GCA_039683155.1 Proteiniphilum sp. | reverse complement strand
ATGAGCTCCCGCTGGATGCCCGGTATCTTTTCCTGTGCCACCTCTATGCCCAGGTCGCCGCGGGCTACCATGATTCCGTATGCTTCTTCCAGGATCTCATCGGCATTGTCTACTCCCTCCTGGTTCTCAATCTTGGCGATGATCTTGATGGGACTCTTCAGTTCGTTCAGTATTCGTTGTACTTCCTGCACATCTTCTCTGTTTCTCACGAAGGAGTGTGCAATAAAATCGACCTCATTTTTGACGGACAGGGCAATGAAATCTCTGTCGCGGTCGGTAATGGCAGGCAGATTGATCCGCACCCCGGGGATATTTACACTCTTACGGCTTCCGATGACACCATCGTTCATGGCACAACAGAGCAGGTAATCGTTGTTTACCTCGATCACCTTCAGGTCTATCTCACCGTCATCAATCAAGATGTTATCGCCCGGATGCATCTCATCGGCTATCTTTGCGTAGGAGATGTACAGTGTCTCTCTTGAAGATTGTCCGGCCGGGTTGCCCACCACCCTGATGTTGTCTCCGGTCTTTAGCTCGATGGGGTTCTCCGTTACCGTAGTGCGTATCTCAGGACCTTTGGTATCTACCAGGATTGCAATCTGCGACGATACCTGTCGTACATTATTGATTATCTTCAGAAAACCTTCTTCGCCGAGATGAGCTGAATTGAGTCGAACCACATTCATCCCGGCATCGAACAGCTGTTCGAGAAAAGGCACATCGCATCTTTTGTCGGATATCGTTGCGATAATTTTTGTTTGTTTGAGCATATAATTTTATGAGTTTTTGTTCACACAGTTTTGTTTGCCATCTTAATCGCCTCAACAGCCAGACGATAGGAATCCAGGCCAAAGCCGGCGATTACGCCGGCACATACCGCGGTCAGCATCGATTGATGGCGAAACTCCTCCCGGGCATGCACGTTGGAGATATGCACCTCCACCACCGGCGCCGGAACCGCTTTGATGGCATCGCGGATGGCCACTGACGTGTGTGTATAACCGCCGGCATTGAGAATGATACCATCACTGCCAAAACCGGCTTCCTGTATTTTGTTGATGAGCTCGCCTTCGATGTTCGACTGGAAATAATCTATTTCTATTCCCGGGAAATAGCTCCGCAAACGGTTCAGATATTCACTGAAACCGCTTTGCCCGTCTACTTCCGGCTCTCGCACCCCAAGCAAATTAAGGTTGGGCCCGTTGATGATCTGAATTTTCATAGTTGTGTCTTGTATCTTGCGTCTTTTATCTTGTGCCTTGTATCCTGTATTTTTATTTTGAATCTTGTGTCTTATTCCCTTTTTAACCGCAAAGATACGACAATATTTTGTAGATTGTACGTCATTAAACCACTGAGGGCATCACCCGATGTGACACCCTCAGAAACAAATCAATGCAGGTAAAGTTTAGTTCTCTTCGTCGGCAGAAACCGCCACAACTTCGCCACCAGGGGCATCACCGTAGCTGGCATGCGCCATGCGCTGGTAAGAGCGGTAGCGCCACTGTGCGCTTTCCATGGCTGCATCAAAGAGCTCATCCGCCTGTTTCGGGAACGACTTCATCAGTTGTGTGTAGCGCACTTCACCCATCAGGAAGTCGCGGAACTTACTCCAGTCGGGTTCTTTACTGTCGAGCTGGAACGGATTTTTCCCTTCTGCCTCCAGACGGGGATCATAGCGCCACAGATGCCAGTAACCGCATTCCACAGCTGCTTTCTGCTCCATCTGTGCAGTGCCCATACCCTTCTTCAGGCCGTGGCTGATACAGGGTGAATAGGCAATGATCAGCGACGGGCCGTGGTACGACTCTGCCTCTTTCAGTGCTTTCAGGTAGTGGCCTTGGTTTGCACCCATCGCCACCTGTGCCACATAGACGTATCCATAGGTGGTGGCGATCATACCCAGGTCTTTCTTGCGAATCCGCTTTCCGGCGGCCGCAAATTTCGCCACGGCGGCAATGGGTGTCGCCTTGGACGATTGTCCTCCCGTGTTGGAGTATACCTCTGTGTCGAGCACCAGCACGTTGATATCCTGCCCGCTGGCCAGCACATGGTCGAGTCCGCCAAATCCGATATCGTATGCCCAACCGTCGCCGCCGAACACCCAAATCGATTTCTTGGCGAGGTATTTCTCCATGGAGAGAATCTCCAGCGCGATGGTATTGTAAACGCCTGCGAGCGATGCGACTATGTTGGAAGAGATCACTTTCGACGCATCCGTATCGTCCTTATGATCCATCCACTGTTGAAACAGCGTCTTCTGGTCGTCGGTGAAATCAGCCGATTGTAATCCCTGCAGCATCAACTCCCGGATATGATTGCGCATACTGGTATGGGCAATCACGAAACCGTACCCGTACTCGGCATTGTCTTCAAAAAGGGAGTTTGCCCATGCCGGACCTTTGCCTTCTTCGTTTTTGGTATAAGGTATAGCCGGAGCCGAAGCACCATAGATTGAGGAGCATCCCGTAGCATTGGCGATCATCATTCTGTCGCCATACAACTGCGTGATCAACTGGATATAGGGGGTCTCGCCGCAACCGGAGCAGGCGCCGGAAAATTCAAACAGCGGTGTGGCAAACTGCGAGTTCTTCACGTTCAGCTTCACGTCCACCAGATGCGCTTTGCTGGTAACGCTGCTCACCATGTGATCCCAGTTCTTCTGGTTATCGAGCTGCGTGGCAATGGGTACCATCTCAAGCGCATTCTGACCTTTCTTGCCCGGGCATATATCGGAACAGTTGCCGCAGCCAAGACAGTCGAGCACGTCGACCTGGATACGATACGCCATCCCGGCAAACTGTTTACCCTGTGCCTTCAGTAGCTCCACTCCTTCACCCACACCTTTCACTTCCTCTTCATCGAGCATGAAGGGACGGATGGTGGCATGGGGGCAGACATAAGCACACTGGTTACACTGAATGCAGTTTTCGGGTAGCCAGACAGGTACATTCACGCCCACCCCTCTTTTTTCGTAGGTGGTGGTTCCCGTTTCCCAGGTGCCGTCTTCGCGACCGTTGAAAGCTGATACGGGAAGACTGTAACCGCGTTGTGCATTCATCGGCCGAACAACCTTCCGGATAAATTCGGGGGCATCGTCGGCACTGTCTGCGGCACCCTGCAGCGAAGCCCACTCCCGGGGCACCTCAACCTGTTCCACATCACCGCCGCGGTCTACTGCAGCATAGTTCATCTTTACCACTTCTTCCCCTTTCTTACCGTAGGATTTCACAATGAATTTCTTCATCTGCTCCACAGCCAGATCGTATGGAATCACGTTGGATATCTTGAAAAAGGCCGATTGCAGGATGGTGTTGGTGCGGTTGCCCAGACCTATCTCTTCGGCAATGGCTGTGGCATTGATGATGTACAACCTGATGTTGTTGGCTGCGAAATACCGCTTCACGTGGTCGGGCAGGTGGTTGACAACCTCCTCCCTGGGCCACAATGAGTTGAGCAGGAAGGTTCCGTTCTTTTTCAAACCGGCAGTCACATCGTAAAGATAGAGATAGGCCGGCACATGACACGCCACGAAATTGGGTGTGTTCACCAGGTAGGTAGAACGAATAGGGTTCTCGCCAAAACGAAGGTGAGAACAGGTAAATCCTCCCGACTTCTTGGAGTCGTAGGCAAAGTAAGCCTGCACATATTTGTCGGTATTGTCACCGATGATCTTGATGGAATTCTTGTTGGCGCCCACGGTGCCATCCGACCCCAAACCGTAGAACTTGGCCTCGTAGGTGGTTTCGTCCATGGAAACCTCTTCCTTCACAGGGAGTGATTTAAATGTCACATCGTCCACAATGCCAATGGTAAAATCATTTTTCGGCATGGCCATCGACAGATTTTCAAAAACAGAAATAATCTGCGAAGGCGTGGTATCCTTTGAAGAAAGTCCGTAAATACCTCCTACAATCTCAGGAGCACCCTCCTTGCCGTAATAACAGCTTTTCACATCGAGATAGAGCGGTTGTCCGGTAGATCCGGGTTCCTTGGTCCGGTCCAACACGGCAATTCTTTTGGCTGTGGCAGGAACTGCGGAAAGAAACGCCGATGCTTTGAACGGGCGGTAGAGATGTACGGCTACTACGCCGACTTTCTCACCCCGGGCAGTAAGATGATCCACCACCTCACGAATGGTTTCCGTGACGGAACCCATGGCAATGATCACCTTCTCTGCTTCCGGATCGCCATAGTAGTCGAACAATCCGTATTTGCGGCCGGTAACCACCGCCAGTTTCTCCAGATATTTCTCTACGACACCCGGTACGGCATCGTAAAACCGATTGGAGGCTTCGCGAGCCTGAAAATAAATATCATCATTCTGTGCTGTTCCCCGGGCAACCGGTGCATCAGGACTCAGTGCCCTGTCGCGAAAGCCCTTCAGCGCCTCCTGGTTTATCAGCGGTGCCAGGTCTTCGTTCGACAAAGCTTCGATCTTCTGAATTTCGTGTGATGTACGGAATCCGTCGAAGAAATGAAGGAAAGGAACACGGCTCTCAATCGCAGCCAAATGAGCTACTGCCGCAAGATCCATTACCTCCTGCACCGACCCGGTGGCAAACAGTGCGAAACCGGTCGGCCGGGCAGCCATCACATCCTGCTGGTCGCCGAAAATGGATAACGCATGGGATGCCAGTGCACGTGCAGAGACGTGGAAAACCCCGGGAAGCAGCTCTCCGGCCATCTTATACATGTTGGGAAGCATCAGCATGAGCCCTTGCGATGCGGTAAAGGTGGATGTGAGCGCTCCTGCCTGCAGTGAACCGTGCATGGCACCGGCAGCTCCTGCTTCCGACTGCATTTCCTGCACCAGAACGGGTTGACCGAAGATGTTTTTTCTTCCGGCAGCCGCCCATTCATCCACATACTCAGCCATCGTGGATGATGGTGTAATCGGGTAAATGGCAGCCACTTCACTGAACATATAGGCGATGTGAGCAGCTGCCTGATTACCGTCGCAGGTTAAATATTTCTTTTTTGTGGTCATAATGATGGATTACTAAAAAAATGAAATTTTAGTTAAAAAATTGCTAATTTATACAGGTTTAGACCACGAAATTACGACAAAAAAGTGGAAACAACAAACGATCCTATCTTTTTCAGCAATTCCGAAATTAATTTTTTTTGATTTCCTGTTTATGACTGGGCATATCTTCTCCTTGCCGCGGTTTTCGCGGCAGGGAGAAGAAAGTTTCCGCATGTGGTGTTTTATCGTATATGTTCCTCCTTTTTATTTTATTGGTCTTGTTACCCTGAATGTACGCGAGCAGGGGTCCTCGAGGCGCCCGGTGTGGCGCGTTGGGCTAATTGTTTCAA
>JBDKRY010000102.1:0-1573 GCA_039683155.1 Proteiniphilum sp. | reverse complement strand
TGGATGAACGACTATGGCCAATTCTCCATCTTCCCCATGGTGGACAAAATGGAGTTCGATCAGGAGAAACGTGCCAGCTGGTATTCGCACAAGGCGGAAATTGCGAAACCTTACTATTATAGTGCTTATCTCGCTGATTATGATGTGACTACTGAAATCACGCCGACCGAAAGGGCGGCTGTCTTCCGCTTCACCTTCCCCGAAACGGACAAAGCCTATGTGTTGCTGGATGCTTTCGACAGAGGCTCAGCCGTGGAGATCGTCCCGGAGAAAAATGCCATCATCGGCTACACGACCCGCAATAGCGGGGGCGTTCCAGATAATTTCAGAAATTATTTTGTGATTGTCTTCGATAAATCTTTCGGGGAGTATCATGTGGTGAAGGACAAAGAGATACAACAAAACAGTACCCAAACCGAAGCAAACCACACCGCGGCGTTTGTCGGCTTTTCTACCCAACGGGGTGAGAAAGTGGTCGCCAGGGTCGCTTCTTCCTTCATTAGTCAGGAACAGGCTTGGCAAAATCTTAAGGAAGTGTCTGGCAAGGACTTTGATCAGGTGAAGCAGGAAGGACGCGATGCCTGGAACAAGGTGCTGGAAAGAATTGAAGTTGAGGGTGGTACCCTCGATCAAAAGCGCACGTTTTACTCAACCCTCTACCGTACCAATCTGTTTCCCCGTAAGTTTTACGAGATTAATGCCGAAGGCAACATTGTGCATTACAGTCCTTACAACGGAGAGGTACTCCCCGGTTACCTGTACACCGATACCGGCTTCTGGGATACTTTCCGTGCGCTGTTCCCGCTGTTAAACCTGCTATACCCTTCCGTCAACAGGGAGATCCAGGAGGGGTTGGTGAATACCTACAAAGAGAGCGGCTTCCTGCCCGAATGGGCGAGTCCCGGTCACAGAGGCATCATGATTGGCAACAACTCTGCATCGGTGGTGGCCGACGCGTATTTGAAAGGGCTGCGCGGCTACAATATTGAAACATTGTATGAGGCCATGCTGCACGGCACGGAGAATGTACACCCCAAAGTATCCTCTACAGGTCGTCTCGGACATGAATACTACAATAAGCTGGGGTATGTGCCCTATGATGTGGGTATCAGAGAAAGTGCAGCACGCACGCTGGAATATGCCTATGACGACTGGTGCATCTACAGGCTTGCAAAAGCTTTGAAACGCCCTGAAAAAGAGATCGACTTGTTTGCGAAAAGGTGTCAGAACTATCGTAATCTGTTCGATCCGGAACATAAATTGATGCGGGGACGAAACGAAGATGGTACCTTCCAGTCCCCCTTTAATCCCTTTAAATGGGGCGATGCCTTTACGGAAGGGAATAGCTGGCACTATACCTGGTCGGTGTTCCATGATCCGCAGGGACTGATTGATTTGATGGGTGGTAATAAGGAGTTCGTGAAGATGCTCGACTCGGTTTTTGTGATGCCTCCGGTTTTTGATGACAGCTATTATGGTGGTGTCATTCATGAGATTCGTGAGATGCAGATCATGAACATGGGTCAGTATGCCCATGGCAACCAGCCCATACAACATATGGTTTATCTTTATA
>JBDKRY010000101.1:0-4245 GCA_039683155.1 Proteiniphilum sp. | reverse complement strand
ACTGTTGGGTGAGGATGTGCACCGCGAAGGGCTTGTGAAGACGCCCGTTCGTGTGGCGAAAGCGATGCAATATCTGACGAGAGGCTACTGGCAGGATCCCGAAGAGATCCTCCGTGCGGCACTGTTCAGGGAGAATTACCGCCAGATGGTCATCGTGAAAGATATTGACCTGTTCTCACTCTGTGAACATCACATGTTGCCATTCTTCGGTAAGGCACACGTAGCTTATATCCCGGATGGATATGTTACCGGATTGAGTAAGATTGCCCGTGTGGTGGATGTATTTGCCCGTAGGCTGCAGCTGCAGGAGCGCCTCACGACTCAGATTAAAGAGTGTATTCAGAATACGCTGAACCCTATGGGGGTGATGGTGGTGATCGAAGCCCAGCATATGTGTATGCAAATGAGGGGTGTGGAAAAACAACATTCCATCACCACTACTTCCGATTTCACGGGTGTTTTCCGCGAGCAGAAAACACGGGAAGAGTTCATCAATCTGATTAAATAATTTTAGCTTTTTTTGGCGACCCGTTTACGGTCGTTTTCATTCAGCAGTATCTTCCGGATACGCATAGACTTGGGAGTGATTTCCACATATTCATCTTCCCGGATGTACTCCAGCGCTTCTTCCAGACTGAACACAATGGGCGGAGCCAACTGCGCTTTATCGTCGGTGCCCGAAGCGCGTACGTTGGTGAGTTTCTTCGATTTGGTGACGTTGACCACCAGGTCGCCCTCCTTGCTGTGTTCTCCCACCACCTGACCCGCATAGACATCGGTTTGTGGTTCGATGAAAAAACGACCCCTGTCTTGCAGCTTATCCAGTGCATAGGCATAGGCATTTCCCGATTCTCCGGCAATGATGGAGCCGTTGAGTCTCTTTTCAATGTTTCCCTTCCAGGGCTGAAACTCCAGAAAGCGATGTGCCATGACGGCTTCTCCTGCGGAGAGGGTGAGTACGGTGTTGTTCAGGCCAATGACGCCCCGTGAAGGAATAATAAATTCCATGTGCATCCGGTCGCCCTTGTTTTCCATAGAGAGCAGTTCTCCTTTGCGACGGGTGATGATGTCGATGATCTTGCTGGCCGATTCCTCGGGCAGGTTTACCGTAAGGTGCTCTACCGGTTCATATTTCTCTCCGCCGATCTCCTTGATGATTACCTGGGGCTGGCCTACCTGCAGCTCATATCCTTCGCGGCGCATGGTTTCGATCAGCACCGAGAGATGCAGCACACCCCGTCCATACACGATCCAGGAGTCGGAACTGTCGGTTTCCTCCACGCGCAGTGCCAGGTTCTTGTCCAGCTCACGCATCAACCGGTCGTAGATGTGACGTGATGTAACGTACTTTCCGTCCTGCCCGTAGAAAGGTGAGTTGTTGATGGTGAACAGCATCGACATGGTAGGCTCGTCGATGGCAATAGGATCAAGTGGTTCCGGCTTTTCCAGGTCGGCGATGCTGTCGCCGATATCAAATTCTTCAATACCGATCAGTGCGCAGATATCTCCGGAGGTCACCTCTTCCGCTTTCGTGCGTCCCAGTCCCTCAAACACCTTTAATTTTGTGATGCGGATTTTTTTGATGCTGCCGTCGCGTTTGCAAAGTGCATAATCTTTGTTGAGACGGATGGCGCCGCGATGCACGCGTCCCACGGCGATGCGTCCCACATAGTTGGAGTAATCGAGTGAGGTGATGAGCATTTGGGGTGTCCCTTCCAGTATTTTGGGAGCGGGAATGTACCGGATAATGGCATCGAGCAGCGGGATGATGTTGTCGGAAGGCTTTTTCCAGTCGTCCGACATCCAGCCCTGTTTAGCGGATCCATAGATGGTGGGGAAGTTGAGTTGATCTTCGGTGGCGTCGAGGCTGAACATCAGGTCGAATACCTTCTCCTGTACCTCTTCGGGGCGGCAATTGGGTTTGTCAACCTTGTTAATCACCAGGATGGGTTTCAGACCTATCTCCAGTGCTTTCTGCAGGACGAAGCGCGTCTGCGGCATGGGACCCTCAAAAGCGTCTACTACCAGCAGGCAGCCGTCGGCCATATTGAGTACACGTTCCACCTCTCCGCCAAAGTCGGCGTGTCCCGGGGTGTCAATAATATTTATTTTTGTATCGTTGTAACGGATGGAGACGTTTTTAGAGAGGATGGTGATACCACGCTCCCGTTCCAGGTCATTGCTGTCCAGAATCAGGTCTTCGGTCTGCTGGTTATCCCTGAAAAGGTGGCCTGCCATCAACATTTAGTCTACCAGCGTGGTCTTGCCATGATCCACGTGCGCAATGATGGCGATATTACGGATATTTTGCATGAAAACAATCTTTTTAGGGTGCAAAGGTACGGATTTTCAACGACAATATGATGATATGGTTTATTTAAATCGCGCAGCTTCACTCCTGCAAATTCAAACAGTAAAGGTTTAAACCGATTTTTCCTTTGTGCAAACAGATGGTTTTTGTACCTTTGTTTTTCAAAATAAAATCATTCAGACCAAAATTATTACATGTATTCACGTAAAATTATTCTCCTGCTGGCACTGTTTTTTTTAACGGGCCGTGTTGCTATTACAGACTTGTTCCTGATGGCGCAGGAGCCACCGGTTTCAGTCAGCGACAGGATCATTAAAGATCCCGAAATTATGCCGATGTATACCGGGGGCACTGCCGAGATGCATCGCTTTATAGCCAATACACTGCGTTACCCGGCCGATGCCGTAGCCCGCGATGCCCAGGGTCTGGTGGTATATACCTTCGTTGTGGAGAAAGACGGAACACTCTCCAATTTTAATATCATCCACCGCGCCGATTCGCTGCTCAATGAGGAGGCATTGCGCATTTTGCAAAATATGCCACCCTGGCGCCCTGCCAGACATAAAGGAGAGATTGTGCGTGCTGAAAGTTATGTGCCGATGTACTTCAGACTGAATAAAAATGCCCGTGTGGCATCGGGAAGGACTGGCGCATCTTCCGCTTCTGCTACCGCGAAGGCTTATGCCAAGACCGACCCTGGTATCATTGAAAACAGCGATATTTATACCATTGTGGATAAGATGCCCCAATATGCAACCGGTGAAACGGGTCTTGGTAAGTTTATCTCCCACAATATCCGTTATCCGCGTGAGGCGCTCCAGGAGGGTATTGAAGGACGGATTCTCTGTTCGTTCATCATTGCTGCCGACGGTTCCGTTTCCAACATCGAAGTGGTGGAAGGGTTGAACCCTTCCCTGGATAATGAAGCGATACGGGTGCTCGGTCTGATGCCGAAGTGGATTCCGGGTGAAAACGGCGGGGAGAAAGTAAATGTGAAATGCCTCTTGCCGATTGATTTTACCATCGATGAAGATCCTATCCCACCATTGACACAAAACAGGGATTAAGCAGTCAGTTTTCAGGAGCAATCGTGATATCGGCAGTGGTATGGGTTTCAGGATTCAGCAGTCAGTTTTCATGCAGGATAAACTGCATTTCGCGCTGTCCCTCGTAGGTCCGGATGAATACCCTGAAAGGAATGGAAACTCCGTTTTGTGTACGCAGGCTGCTGAGCAGGAAGGAGGCGTACATCATCTGCGGATAGCCGGGAGGATCATCTTCTCGGGAGTGACTGAACCAGAGATCGACTGTGGGAGAAGATAGATCACGGAACAGTGCAACCTTGTGCGGTTTACTGTGATATTCGACTTCGATAATCATGTTGAGATAATCGCCACCAACCCAAACGCTTTGTATTTTTACGGGATCGTTCACGTACTTTCCCGGAAAACCATCGGACTGCACAACACCGGTGAAGATGTCGGAAATATAATTGATCTTTACGGTGTCTCCCTGCCAGGGGATATAGTTGAGAATCACGCGCTGCCCCTCATTCCCCGTATAGTCCGTTTCCCGGGGAATTAGCAGTCGACCGTTATCCAACTGAAACCGATAGCCCGCAGCCTCCTTTTTCACGGTCGCAAACTCCACAAAGTAATCATCCAGCCGTTTTGGCTCCTTTTCACAGCCGGCGGCCGGCAGCAGAAGGAGAGCTATCCAAAGAACGAGGGGAAGACTTTTCATGATGAGCAACTGTTTCAGGGTGTCTGCATGTTGTTTTTGACGGTGTTACCGTTCATCTCGATCATTTTTCCCCGAAGGAAAGCATTGTCTTTGCGGGGAATTTCTATTTTATGGATTTGTGTGCGCAGGTATTCTTCGAACTTCCGCTCATCTTCTGCCGTATATTCCGAAGCGAACCTGCCGGTTCCGGT
>JBDKRY010000100.1:0-6897 GCA_039683155.1 Proteiniphilum sp. | reverse complement strand
GTTCCGCTATGACGGGTCCTCCAAATTCGCGGCAGAGAACAGATGGGGTTTCTTCCCTTCCTTCTCGGGAGCCTGGAGAATATCGGAAGAGAATCTGATGGAAGACTACAGAAATAACATTGGCGATCTCAAACTGAGAAGCTCCTACGGTATACTGGGTAACCAGAATGTCGCCAACTACTCTTACCAGACGGTATACCAGATGTACACCAACAGTTATGTGTTCAATAACCTTCCGGTACCCGGAACAGGATTCACGTATGGCAATCCTGACCTGACATGGGAGAAATCGGGAAACTTCAATATTGGTATCGATGCCGGTTTTTTCCAAAATGACCTGTATGTTTCTTTAGACTACTTTCATAAGAGAACCTGGGATATACTGCTGGCTCCGGAGGTTTCTACCGTTTTCGGCAGTTCCGCTGCCAGTGAGAATGCCGGAGAAATGAGAAACCAGGGATGGGAAGCTACCGTCAACTATCGCTTGAGCACTGGTGCGTTTATGCACAATTTTAATCTCAACATTTCCGACTCCAAGAATAAAATCACTGATTTTGGAGGTAAGGAACGCATCGACCAGAGCGATCAGATGTATAAGCTGATCCGTGAAGGAGAAGCGCTGGGGTCTTATTTCGGATATAAAACCGACGGATATTTCCAGAACCTGGATGAGATAGCTAACAGCGCACTGCCTGTGGGAGCCATCGTACAACCTGGTGACGTGAAATATGTGGACCAGAATGGCGATGAAGTGATCGATGAAAAAGACCGTGTGGTGCTGGGTAATGCATTTCCACGATTTACCTTCGGCTTCAACTACGATCTGCAGTTTAAAAATTTCGATTTCAGCCTGCTGCTCCAGGGTGTGGGTAAAAGAGACATGTATATCCGCGGAGAATTGGTTGAACCGTTCCACTCCAATTATTCCTATGCCATCTATCAGCACCAGCTGGATTTCTGGACACCGACCAACCCCGATGCCAGATGGCCGCGACTGATTGCGCCCAGTTCACCTTCCAGCAGTAATAACTGGGGCAGAGCCGGTACCGATATTTACCTGCTCGACGGGGCGTATCTGCGTGTCAAGAATGTACAGGTGGGCTACACCTTCCCTCAATTATTCACGAAAAAAGCCGGTATTCAGAAGCTGCGCATCAGTGCTAACGCACAGAACCCGCTCACCCTTACCAGAAACTCATTCATTGACCCCGAATCATCCGAATTCGGCAATAACATGGGTGGTATCGGCGGTGTTGGTGCCAACAGTGCACGTAATTATCCGACACTGGTTTATTACGGATTTGGAGTAGATATTGAATTTTAATGCATGATCAAATGAAAACGAAAATAATACAATATACAATCATTTTAACTGTAGCACTTATATCCCTTGTATCCTGCAATGACCTGGATCTGGCACCGACAAACAGATTTACCGACGCCAACTACTGGACCTCAACGGAGAAAGCGGCAGCAGTGCTCAATATGGCTTACAGCCAGATGTTTGGCGCCAATTACTTCTTTGCCAACGAACGATTATCTGACAATCTGTACGAAGGAAGGGGTAACACCGATGAGAAGATTATCACCTCGGGACAGGCTGACGCAGCCTTGGGCCGTTTTGCCAATGAATGGAAAAACTGTTACGAAGGGATAAAGACCTGTCATATATTCCTCGATAATGTGGATCTGGTACCCAATATGGATGCTGCAGTAAAGGCAAGAATGATTGCAGAGGTCCGTTTTATCAGGGCTTCCCTCTTTTTCAGATTAACCAATCATTATGGTGATGTTCCTTTTTTCGATTACAACATAACCCTTCAGGAGGCCAACACGATATCCCGCACACCAAAAGCAGAAGTGGTAGCCTTCGTCAGAGATGAACTGAATGAGATTGTCAGCCTGTTGCCGAAAAAAGGAGAATACACTGATAAAGATAAGGGAAGAATCACGCAAGGTGCAGTCATGACACTGCTGGCACGCACTTACCTTTATGAAAATGATTGGGCTAACGTAGCCTCCATCACGGGCAGGATCATCAATGGCGATTACGGTCAGTATGCATTGTTCCCCAGCTATGAAGGACTCTTCCTGCCGGAAAATGAACTGAACGATGAAGTGATACTGGACATGGGATACACACTGAACCTGAGAACGTGGGGTGAGATGTACGACGCCATTCCCCTCTCTGTAGGAGGCCGTATCAACGCATTTGCACCCACGCAGGCACTGGTGGATGATTTTATCATGAAAAACGGAAAAGGAATCCATGAATCCGGTTCAGGCTTCAGTGAAGACAATCCTTATGTAAACAGAGATCCCCGCTTTGGCGCCTCCATCGTTTATCATGGTTATCAATGGAGAAAAGGAGATGGAACCATCTCTACGATTTATATCCGGCCCGGTTCTTCAGCTGATGCGGGTGTATCCAACCTGGACGAATACGCAGGTCCGGGACAAAACTCAACTGCTACGGGTTATTACATCCGGAAATATTTTGACCCCACTGCCCCTGAAGGGATGGCTGCCGGCCTGAATCTGATCCTGATGCGTTATGCCGATGTGTTGCTGATGTATGCGGAAGCAAAAAATGAACTGGGAGAGATGAATGAAACGGTATGGAACCAGACAATCCGGCCCATCCGTGAACGAGCCGGTTTTACCGATGCATCCGCTTTGAACTACCCCACCGGTGACCTGCAAAACACCATACGCCGTGAACGTCGTTCCGAGCTGGCATTTGAGGGATTGAGAGTATTTGATATCCGTCGCTGGGGTACGATTGAAACATTGATGAATGGCAACCCGCATGGCGCAAAATTCGCTGCAAACAATACACAATTTATCCAGCTGGATCTAAGGAGATTTGACAAGGAGCGCGATTACCTGTTTGCTATTCCTCAGTCACAGAGAGACATCAATGAGAACCTGACACAGAATCCGGGGTATTAATCGATTTATGGCATAATAAAACAGAGAATATGAAAGCAATATATATTATAATAATCATGATCACATCGCTGATTGCTTCTTTTATGGCATGCAGCAGCGACGGAGAAGTAAGGGACCTGGGGGTCACACCCGTGCAATCGCTCTACGAGCCGGTGGATGGAAGAACACTTGTATTACAGTCCTCAGCTTCCGCCATGCTTTATTTCGAATGGGAACCGGCCAAAGCGGAAGATAGCGGTGCAGTGCTCTATGAGATCGCTTTTGATAAAGCGGATGGTGACTTCTCAAGCCCGGTGATGATACTGGCTGCAGACAACAACGGAGGAAGCAATCATGCGACGGTTACGCACAAACAGCTGAACCAGATTGCTGCCCTGGCAGGGATCGAATCGGCAGCACAGGGTACATTGAAATGGACTGTCTTCTCTTCCAAGGGAATCAATCCTGTCAAGGCGGAACAGGAACGAACCATTACCCTGACCCGTCTGGCAGGATTCGCATACATTCCCGAACAACTGTTTATCACCGGTGCAGCCACAGAGGCAGGCAGTGAACTCTCCAAGGCGTTCAAAATGAAGAGAATCAATGAAGGTGAATTCGAGATATACACCAAACTGACAGAGGGAGAGGCATTTCAGTTTGTGAACAGTAATACGGGAGAGCCCACAATCTACTCGCTGAGTGGTGAGAAAATCGTTGAGGGAGGTACGTCCACTGTAGCGAAGACGGGTATCTATCATTTTTATCTCGACTTCAGTATTGGTTCATTTACAACCAGGGAGATCACCAAAGTCAGTCTCTTTTTATGTTGGTCGCAAAGAAAAATTGAACTGCCCTATAAGGGATCCGGCGTTTGGGAATTGACGAATCACACGATCACAGGACTGACAGGAAACGATAACTCCGACGACCGTTATAAGTTCAGGATGGAAAGTTCTGCAGGTGAAACGGAATGGAGATCACCAGCCAACGACAGCAAACCTTCCGGAAATGAAGCCTATTATTTTATGGTCGAGAGAGATAATGTACAACAGTGGACCGACGGGCAGATATGGAAAAGCCCATCCACCACCGGATGGAGTGACAGAACATATGACTTCATGTTTTCCCTGAATCCCGGAGGAGAATATACCCACAACTTAATCATTAAAGAATAATCAATCGTATGAAAAAAATAGTATTCTACCGGACATTGTTTGCTTCATTGCTGCTCATTCTGGCTGCCTGCAATGATACGATGGGTGATCCTGACAGCAGCATCACCGAAGTGAAGGCGCTCGTGGAGCCCATGGACGGAAAAAGTATTGAGCTGCTGCCGGCTGCCTCCGCATCTGAATATTTCGAGTGGGAACATGCGGCAATCGCCGGTGGAGGGCCTGCCCTCTACCAGATTGCATTCGACCGCGTGGACGGTGATTTTTCCAATCCTGTTTACCTTGCTTATTCGTCCAACAATGGATTCAACAACAATGTCACGCTCACCCACAAGCAATTGAACAAGATTGTTGGAATGACAGGGGTGGGTCCATCCGGAACAGGGAGCATTAAGTGGACCGTGTTTTCATCAAAAGGGACAAAAGCCGTAAAAGCAATGCAGGAAAACACATTGATGATCACCCGGCTTGCCGGATTTCCTGAAGAGGAGATTCCGGTGGATCTGTTTGTTACCGGTGAAGCTTCAGAGGGTGGTAATGATCCTGTCAAGGCTCATAAAATGAAAGCTGTATCTACCGGAGAGTTTGAGGTATATACAAAACTAACCGCCGGAAAACCGTTCTTCTTTATAAGTGCTACAACAGGCACACCTCTCACATTCTCTTTCCTTGATGGGTTGGTAAAAAAAGAGGGAACCTCTTCGGTTGCAACTGACGGGGTGTACAGAATCACGCTCGATTTCAATACAGGTGCCAGCACCCTTACCCTTATCACCAGGATGAGCTTTTATTTCAGCCCGGAGGGAAAAATCCTTTTCGACCTGCCCTACAAGGGTTATGGTGTTTTCCAGGCGTTGGAAACCGTCACCTTCAAACAGGAAGGATGGGGTCGTGACGAACGTTACAAATTCAGGATGTTCGTGAAAGAGGACGGAGGTACATCCGAAGAGAAAGAACTGGAATGGGGCACGCTGAACCAAACAGATTCGCGACCGACAGCCACCAGCCCTGAATCCTATTATTATCTCCAGTTGCTGAACCCCACACGATGGGACAATAAGTGGAAGCTGATGGGTGACTTCGACGGGAATCCCGGGGTGTATACCATCTACCTGCAGGCAGATAAACCATACACTCACTCCATCACGAAGCCATAAGGCCTGTCAATGACTGAATGTAAGGATGAGTATGGACTTTCTGTGCTACGCTCATTCTTACATCCTTTTATTCTTTAAGAGTACGGATCCGGTCTGTCAGGATTTAATTGACTATTTTTGTACGTAGCCTGTGAAAGGGCTTTATATTATCAACAAAAAAAAATGTGACTCATGAGTAAACAATATAGATTACTTTTACTATTGATTCCCTTCTGGTACGGATGCGGAAACGAAGATCTTCCGAATCCGGGGAATGACGATGACGACGAGGAAACAATTGACTGGAACGCGGCTGCCAATGCCGGCAGCAATGCACTGATCACCTCCTTCTGGAACAGCACAGGCAACTATTTCAATACCGACAACAGCGGGAACACCACTTTCCAGTACTGGCCCAACGCGCATGCGCTGGATGTGCTGGTGGATGCTTACACCAGAACGAATGATGCCACCTACAGAAGCTATTTTGACAAGTGGTTCACAGGAGTGAAAGCCCGCAACGGCAACACGTGGAATAATGACTACTACGACGATATGGAGTGGAACGCCCTGGCCCTGCTTCGGGCGTACAAAACTACCAACGACACCCGATACAAGGATGCCGCGCTGGAGCTCTGGGGGTATATCAAGCTGGGCTGGAACGACAATGCCGGCGGCGGCATCACCTGGAAGAAGGGGATGGAATACAGCAAGAATGCCTGCTCCAACGGGCCGGCAGCGATCCTGGCTGCGCGTCTCTACCAGGAGTTTGGAAATGAGGATGACAGGGAGTGGGCGGTAAAGATCTACAACTGGCTTAAAACGACATTGGTGAATACCAATAACGGAATGGTTTACGACAACATCGATTCGCGTACGGGGGTCATAAAAAAAGAGTGGGTGTTCACCTACAATCAGGGTACCTATATCGGCTCCGCCGTTGAACTGCACAAAATATTCAACGAGAAATCCTATCTGAACGATGCCGTCCTTGCTGCCGACTACACCATCAGCAGTCTGGTGGATAATTCCATCCTCAAGAGTGAAGGTACCGGAGACGGAGGTCTCTTTAAAGGTGTTTTTGTACGATATTTCACCCAGCTGATCCAACAGGAACGTCTTGATGCACCCATTCAAAAGCGCTATCTGCAGTTCATGCAGCTCAATGCAGAGACCTTGTGGAACCAGGGCACCAACAAGCCCGGCACACTCTTCGGTCCCAACTGGAGGGTGAAACCGGGAGCCACCGTTGGTTTAACGGAACAGCTCAGTGGGTGTATGCTGATTGAAGCCGCCGCACTGTTAGATAAACAGGGTTATTTATAAACAGGGAGCTGACTGTCACTTTATTCTCCCGGTTAAATCAGTATGACTCATTTACAGTAACTTCAGATATTTTTTCACCGAATGAAACAGCTATTCATCATCACCTTTTTCTTCGTTTTTGCCATCAGCTGCAAGACAGATAAACAACTCACGGCATATGTCAATCCCTTGCTGGGGACAGCCACCCTGTGGGAACCCGAAGATCTGGGTTATGTCCGTACCTGGAAAGAACGTACCTGGGGGGCGGAGGTCTTCCCCGGCTCCTCGCTGCCCAACGCGATGGTACAGCTGAGTCCGGTGACGCAGTTCAGGAGCGGCGCCGGTTATCA
>JBDKRY010000099.1:0-5940 GCA_039683155.1 Proteiniphilum sp. | reverse complement strand
AAGGAAACGAAATAGACCTGAAAGAAGAAATTGAAATGAAATAGTACCCGCCATGTGCGGAGTAACGACAGCAAAAAACCGGTGTTTCGAAAGGAGCATCGGTTTTTTTATTGTAATTACAGCGGATCTACGTCGTAATAGAGGATTACCTGTTTAAAGTCAGGTTCATGGCGCAGCCGGCTTTCAGCTTTCTTCAGTATATCACGTACCTGATGAGCGGATAACCCGTTTTCCAGCTTCAGCAAAATTTCGCGAATATAATACAATTGTATGCGACCCACAACGGGTTTGTTGGGTCCCAGAACGCGCTCATGCAGCGATTTTCTGATCAGTTCTGCAAAGCGTACGGATGCCTTTTCGACCTTTCCTGCATCCTTGTGTTTGCATACAATGCGAATTAACCTGTAAAAAGGGGGATAGTGAAATATTTTCCGTTCCGACAGTTGTGCCTCGTAGAAACCAAGGTAATTATTGTGCATGATATAAGAATAGACAGGTTGTGCAGGATCGGCTGTCTGGATGATTACTGTGCCTTGTCTGTTTTTTCTGCCGGCACGTCCCGCAGCCTGTGTCATAAGCTGAAATCCCCGCTCATGCGAACGAAAATCGGGATAATTGAGCAATGAGTCAGCGGAGATAATTCCCACCACTCTTACATGATCAAAATCCAGCCCTTTGGAAAGCATCTGCGTCCCTACCAGTATCTGAATCTTCTGCTGCTGGAAATCGTGGATGATCTGTGCGTAACTTTCCTTCCCGCGGGTAGTATCCAAATCCATCCTGCCCACCACGCTATCCGGAAAAAGGAGAGCAACCTCCTCCTCCAGTTGTTCCGTTCCCTGTCCCAGGGGCCCGAGGCTCTTCTGATGGCACGATGGGCATTCTGCCGGCACATGATACGTACTGTTGCAGTAATGGCATACCAGTTTGTGCATGCTTTTATGATAGGTAAGCGACACATCGCAACGGGTGCATTTGGGTGTCC
Organism: Proteiniphilum sp.; assembly: GCA_039683155.1. Classification (GTDB taxonomy): domain Bacteria; phylum Bacteroidota; class Bacteroidia; order Bacteroidales; family Dysgonomonadaceae; genus Proteiniphilum. The sequence continues at coordinate 4,955 of JBDKRY010000099.1, read as the reverse complement.
ACGCACATTGGCTGCAGGCAATCAATGGTGCGAAGCCCCGTCGGTTGCGGAAGAGGATGGCCTGTTCGTGGTTTTTCAAAGCCGAACCGATCAGTTCGATAAGCAGAGGGGAGAGCAATGATTTCATTTTTTTCCTGTGCCGTAACTCCCGCGTGTTTTCCAGCCGGATCTCCGGCATCATCAACCCGTTAAATCGTTCCGTCAGCGTGACCAGTCCGTACTTACCGGTCTGTGCATTAAAATAAGATTCTATCGATGGGGTAGCCGATCCCAGCAGAGTCTTGGCTCCGTAAAAATGGGCCAGCATCACAGCTGTGTCACGTGCGTGATAACGGGGTGCGGGATCCTGCTGTTTGTAACTGCTTTCATGCTCCTCATCTACGATGACCAGTCCCAGGTGATTAAACGGGAGAAACAGGGAAGAGCGTACTCCGATGATGATCTCGTAGGGTTGTTCCGATAACATTTTCTGCCAGATTTCGGTACGCTCGTTATCGTTGATGCGGGAATGGTAGATGCCCAGCCGTCTACCGAAGACAGCTTGTAGCCGTTGCGTAAGTTGGGTGGTAAGTGCTATTTCGGGCAGCAGGTAAAGTATTTGTTTCCCTTCGGCCAGGAACTGTTGCATGAGATGTATATAGATCTCGGTTTTTCCGCTTGAAGTGACGCCGTGCAGCAGACAGGTCTGTTTGTTGTTGAAACAGTCGTTTATGTCGGTAAGCGCCTTCTGCTGATGTTCATTGAGCGGATAGGGTTCACGGGTGGGCAGGATATCGGTGTCAATACGGCTTATTTCCAAGGGAAAGGCAAGCAGAACTTTTTTTTGTTGTAACCCGTTAAGTACGGAAGAAGAATAACCTGTGAAGCCGGAAATAATTTTTTTACTGACACTCTCCCTCCTGTTTTCGGAAAGGAAACGCACAATCTCGTTCATCAATAATTGCTGCTTTTTTGCTCTCCCCGGCAGACCGGGAATCGATTCCATATCCAAAGCAGGATTTATTCGGAAATGGGTCTCGGTTTGTGGGGTGAACGACCGTAGCAGGTCCCTGGGTTTCATTGACGAGGGTAATGCGGCTTTATACACATCCCCCAAGGGAGACAAATAATAAAAAGAGATCCACTCCCACAACTTCAGTTGCTGCTCATTCACCACGGGGTGTGAATCGATGAGGGAGTGGATCGGTTTTATCTTCCTGTTCACCGGTGCCTCCCGGTGAATATGCGTGACAATGGCGGTGTAATGCTTTCGGCTCCCGAAAGGGACTATCACCCTGTATCCAATGCCAATCTTCGGTTGCATCTCCGCCGGAATGGCGTATGTGAACAGATCGGGTAGCGGAAGCGGAAGAATTACATCAGCATACATGCATTAGAAATAGATAGCCCCGGTAATACTCCAGGAATCTGATTTACCGTTCAGGGGATCACTCCAGTCGGGTTCTTCGACAGCATAATTATCGGTAAGTTGTACCCGGTAGTTCACACCTACCTGTATCATTCTAAGGACTTCAAAGCCAACACCTATATTGGCTCCTGCCTGAAACTCCTTAGCCTTTATGTCATCGGCAGTTTGACCAAAATCCAATTTATCGCCCTGGATAAGATATCCCGCATAGGGTCCGGCTACAGCATACAGTTTCAATGGAAGCATACCCAGCCCAAACTTTAATTTTGCATTTACAGGGAGCATCAGATAACGGTTAGACACCTCTCTGTCTGCTTCTGTTCCCTCTCCTGAGAGTTGGGCAACCGTCATACGGTTGTCGTTATACAGAAGTGAGGCCTCTATGCCAAGGTCGGCAACTGCTAACGGAAGAAGCATGGCTTCAATGGAAGGGCCGATGCTGTACGATGTCATATTTTCAACTTTGAGCGCATCGCTGCTGAAACTCGGATTATTCAATCCTACATCTGCTTTTATACCGAACCTGATCTGTGAGAACGCAGGTACACTGAGCATGGACAATAACACAATGGCCATGCCGGCTTTGTAAATTGTTTTTGTTTTCATTTTTGGCATTTTGGTAAAACATTTGAATTTCATTCTGCATTTGCTTTATGAGCAGATGCCAAATAGATCCGGCATCTGCTCATATTGTTCAGCGATAATAATGTTTGCAGTTAGCTGCACATTATCACAAATCCCTATTTGTGATACCAGATAAACAAAAAAAAGCGGGAATGGGTTGTTAAAGAAACATTAAAAACCATATAAGAAAAGCGACCCAACTCTTTCTAAAGAGAGGTAACGCTTTATCAGTATGGGTTGCGGACTTTTCAGTCTCTGAACTTGGCTTTCAGAAATTCCCGGTTCAGTCTGGCAATATTGGTGATGGAAATATTCTTCGGACATTCGGCTTCACAGGCACCGGTATTGGTACAGTTGCCAAAGCCCAGTTCATCCATTTTGGCGACCATCGATTTGGCGCGCCGTGTTGCTTCCACACGTCCCTGCGGTAACAATGCGAACTGACTCACCTTGGCCGCCACGAAGAGCATGGCTGATCCGTTCTTGCAGGCTGCCACACAGGCGCCGCAACCGATGCAGGCTGCTGCATCCATCGCCATCTCGGCGTCGTTACGCGGAATGGGTATGGCGTTGGCATCAATAGCACTGCCGGTGTTCACAGATATGTAACCGCCTGCCTGAATGATCTTATCAAAGGCCGATCGGTCAACCATCAAATCTTTAATAACCGGGAATCCGGCGGAGCGCCATGGTTCTACAGTAATTGTGTCGCCGTCGTTGAACCGGCGCATATGCAGCTGACAGGTGGTAACGCCTTCATCGGGTCCGTGGGGATGTCCGTTGATGTACAAGCTGCACATTCCGCAAATTCCTTCACGACAGTCATGATCGAACACCACAGGTTCCTTCCCTTCGTTGATGAGCTTTTCGTTGAGGATGTCGAGCATCTCCAAAAATGAACTTCCCTGAGAGATATTTTCTAACGCGTAGGTTTCAAAATGCCCTTTTTCTTTCGGTCCGGACTGACGCCAAACTTTTACTTTTATGTTGATATCTTTATCCATGATCCTTTGTTGTTTTAAGTTTACTCGTTTTTCATCAACCGTTTACGATTTGTAGTTTCTCTGCTGACGAACGATGAATTCGTATTCGAGCGGTTCCTTGTACATTACCGGGACATCTTCCTCGCCCTGGTATTCCCAGCAGGAAACATAAGCAAACTGATCGTCGTGACGCAATGCTTCTCCTTCGGGCGTTTGATGTTCCAGACGGAAATGGCCGCCGCAGGATTCTTCACGATCGAGTGCGTCGTGCGCCATCAACTCTCCGATTTCGATGAAATCGGCTAGTCGCAGGGCTTTTTCAAGTTCTACATTGAGCGTTTCCTTCTCACCGGGGATGCGGAGGTTGGTCCAGAAATCCTTTTTGATCTCCTTCAGCTTCACAATTGCCTGCTTCAGCCCTTCTGCATCGCGTCCCATGCCCACGAAGTCCCACATCACGTGTCCCAGTTCTTTGTGGATATGATCCACTGAATGTTTTCCCTTGATGTTCATCAATCGTTCTATGCGGGCATTGATCTCTTTTTCAGCCTGTACAAATTCCGGTGCGTCGGTCTTGAAGCGTGGAACGTTGATCTGATCGGCAAGGTAATTTTGTATGGTGTAGGGAAGAACGAAGTACCCGTCAGCAAGTCCCTGCATCAGCGCCGAAGCCCCCAGACGGTTAGCGCCGTGGTCGGAGAAGTTGGCTTCGCCGATGGCAAACAGACCGGGGATGTTGGTCATCAGTTCATAATCGACCCAGATGCCGCCCATGGTATAGTGGATGGCAGGATAGATCATCATGGGGGTTGTATAGGGATTTTCATCCACAATTTTTTCGTACATTTGGAAGAGGTTGCCGTAGCGGGCTTCCACCACATCTTTACCCAGTCGCTCAATTGAATCGGCAAAGTCGAGATAGACTGCCAGCCCGGTTGTTCCTACTCCGTAACCTGCATCACAGCGTTCTTTCGCGGCACGTGATGCCACGTCACGCGGCACCAGGTTCCCGAATGCCGGGTAACGACGTTCCAGGTAGTAGTCACGATCCTCCTCTTTCAAGTCGGTCGGCTTGAGCCTTCCTTCACGGATAGCTTGTGCATCCTCCGGCTTTTTCGGAACCCAGATACGTCCGTCGTTACGCAACGACTCCGACATCAGCGTGAGCTTCGACTGGAATTCTCCATGAACGGGGATGCAGGTGGGGTGTATCTGTGCCATGCATGGGTTGGCAAAATAGGCTCCTTTCTTGTAACACTGCCATGCAGCCGATCCGTTGGAGGTCATCGCGTTGGTGGAGAGGAAGAAGGTGTTGCCGTATCCGCCGGTAGCGATTACCACCGCATGTGCACTGAAACGTTCCAGCTTTCCTGTCACCAGGTTGCGGGCAATGATTCCGCGGGCGCGGCCATCAATGATTACCAGGTCTACCATCTCGTAGCGTGTATAGAGTTCCACCTGCTTGTTATGCACGGCACGGCTCAATGCGGAGTATGCGCCCAGAAGCAGCTGCTGCCCGGTCTGTCCGCGGGCATAGAAGGTACGTGACACCTGTGCTCCGCCAAAGGAACGATTGTCAAGCAAACCGCCATATTCGCGTGCGAAGGGAACGCCCTGCGCCACACACTGGTCGATGATACTGTTCGACACCTCTGCCAGACGATAGACGTTGGCTTCACGTGAACGGTAGTCCCCGCCTTTAATTGTATCATAAAACAGACGGTACACTGAATCGCCGTCGTTGGTATAGTTCTTGGCTGCGTTGATACCTCCCTGTGCCGCGATGGAGTGTGCACGACGGGGGGAATCCTGAATGCAGAAATTAAGCACATTGAATCCGAGTTCCCCCAAGGATGCGGCTGCCGATGCACCGGCCAGTCCCGTACCCACTACGATGATATCGAGGCGGCGTTTGTTCGCGGGGTTTACCAGTTTCTGGT
>JBDKRY010000098.1:0-3500 GCA_039683155.1 Proteiniphilum sp. | reverse complement strand
AAGGGGGCACTCACCCCTTCACGTAGAATTTTTTATCATCGTGCGCGAACCGCTTGACCATCGCGTCCATGGCAAAGAGCCCCACCCACTGCACATGCACCCAGGCGATTGACTCCTGGCCATAATACTTGCTGTTGATCGACACTTCCTTCACCGATTCCCACTGCCGCGTCTCCATGTCATATATCTGATCCCCCGGGCGCAGGTCCATGGCGCGCCGCGCCGTCACACAGATTCCCAGTGCTTTCGCCATCTCCGCCATCGTGAACGCTGTCCGCCTTTTTTTTCGCTCCACCTTCTCCGCCGCTTTAGTCATCGCCCGGTATTCCATCTTTCTATCCATTACTCCCTCCTGTTGTCGCGTTAAAATGGTATGTCCATTGTGTCTTCGTCATCTCCCCGAGTATCCTCGCTCCGTGTCACCGCCACGGCGTTGTCCTTCAGAATTATATTTTCAAGTCCGCGAACGGACTTCATTTTCTCGCTTCGGCTTTCCTCATCCCACACCTTCAGCTTGCGTATCCCGGATTCAATATGTTCGTTATATTTCTTGATCAGCCGCGTGATGAATGACGTTGATAATTTCTTGTTACCCACGAACTCCCGATATGCGTCCGCTATTTCCTCCGACGGTGTGAAATAATTCCTGTTCTCATTCGGTCTGGACACTTCGCACAGATCAGAGAGGAAAAGGCCCATATCATCGTTGTCTTTTACGTATTCAGTTTTCTTCCGTTTGCACAACAGGCTTTCGGGCACAACTCCGTCAAGTTCCGCTTGCAGCCGGATGTACAGCTCTATCAGATATCGAATTATTGCCGGCCGCTCCTGCGTGATGTCCGCCTGGAGGCGCTCCCTCTCCATGGCCTTCTTCAACCTCGCTTCCGGGATGCCTTCGTCCAGATATTCATTCCGATCTGATTCAGTTTTCCAAAATCGCATTTCGAAGGGCAACACCAGGAGCCGGGAGATGAAAGCCTGATCGTCACCGTTGAATGACGGCAGGTCGTTCACCGCCAGGATAAGCTGCCATGTGGCCTGGAATGATATCTGGTTCTGATACAACGCCCGTGCCGATATTGAGTCTCCTCCCGTTAGCTGCTTTATGCGCCCCAGGCTGAACTTCTTATTTTGCTCGACCTCAACCCCGAAGGCCGCGTATGCACCTTGAAATGCTGCCAGCTCCGGGGTGGCCCCCATGCCCGTGTCAAATTTATTTGCCAGGAGCAATTCCGGTTTGTAGGTGATTGCCTTCCCCTTGCCAAGCACTTCGGTCAGTATCTCGATCAGCGTGCTCTTCCCATTGCTGCCTGCCCCCTCCCACAACTGAAAATGACGCTTTCCTGCGTTACCCGAAACACATAGAGCGATCGAATAAAATGCCGTTTCCCTCGTTGCATCATCCGGGAAAATCTCATGCATAAACTCGATGAATTTCACAGGCTCCCCGGCTTGCATGATCTCAGCCGTGGTGAATGGCACATGGCTCTTTCTCCATTCCGCCTGGAGGCCGCTCCTCTCCATGGCCTTCCCGGACCTGAAATCTATCACTCCATCAATCGTCGTCAGTGTCTCTTTGATCGCAGGACTGTCCCAGTCGATGAATTCATTGAATATCCCGGCGCGCATATTGAATTCCTCTATACTGGCCTTCTTCCATTGCCGGTCATTCACGCATTGAATCACCTTCATTAGCCGGTCATTGTTTTCCTTGCTGCTTTCGATTTTTGCAAACAGCACCTTGATTGTCCGGAATAGGACTGTATATGCGATGCTGAACATGTCAGCGGCCCGGTCCCATCGGGATCCGTTGAAATAGTAATTCCGCTTCTCCCCTTCGACATAAATTATTATGTCTCGTAAAGCCCGAAAGAGCAATGAAGCCGCGGCCGTGTTCCCCTGAATATTGAAGAACTCCTGTGCCTCGGGAGAATTGCTCAGCTCCTCATAATCCGGATCGGCGAACGGCAACCGGGTTTCGTGCGCCTCTGCATCAGTCAGTAGGCTGGATACTGAATCGAATTTCACAACCTGATTCACCAGATATTGCGATACCCCTTCCTCCCTCAGAATATGGATGAATGTCCCGACGGTGATCCCTCCCTCCGGGGTAAATGACGCTATTCTCTTGTCTACGCTTCTATCACTTGAATATGCTGGATCACTACGGCTCCATTCCTCGATTGCGCGCCGCACATCTGGACTATCCCCGCAAGTGGCGATGATCGATGTCACGAACTCCAGCCATCTGTCATTCGCTGCGAAGTTTTCCGCTCTAACCTTCGAGAGTATCCCCCGGAGCGTCTTCACCGGCAGGAGATTCCCCTCTCCTCCGGCTCCACCGTCGCAGCCTTGAACTCGCTCTGCAGAACGTTCTTCTTTTCGTGTCTCGCAGGCCTCCAGCCATAACGCCAGGCCCTCCGGCAATGGGCAGGGGTCATATTCCGTCAATGCCCTGTACCCAGGGGATCCTGCCGCGATCACATAACCCTTATGGGTCTTCAGATCTATTCCCGGCGCCTTTCCCCCTTGACGGAATTCCTGCCCGGATTGCAGCGTGAAGAATATATGTAGCCCGTTTCCCCCGGTCTGTACCACCAGAGTCTCATCCATCAGATCGAAGGTGATCCCATATTGTGCCTTAATATCGCGGAAGCTCACCACTCCATCCGGCTGTCCTTCGTGCAGGTCTAGATCGAGCACAATCACGTCCTCTGGAATCCATGCACCGATCATGCGCCCGGTGGCCTGCAACGCTTCCGCCTGTTCCAGGGTTATCTGGTTCTCTTCGGCGCGCCAGTCTCCCCGCGTGTCCGGACTTTTGTCCGCCTTGCACGGAAAAAACTTAAAGCCATATTGTTCATAAATACAGAGAATCATCCCGTGGTTAACCGCCCTCGCCCTCTTACTGCTGCCTCTTTTCTGTCGTCTTTCCTATCGCACTACACATATGTTCAGCAAATAAATTTAAGCGGTACCCGCATTTTTTTCAATTTTGTTTTTCTTTTCTATCTTCTGTATCCCTTACAGCTTCCCTGCCCCTTTTCCCCTCTCCCTTTCTTTGCTCTCATATTGTGCTTTTTGCTTATCAAAAGACCCTTTAATGTTCTCTTTTACGCTCTCTTTTACTGTTTTAATATTTCAGTCTTTTCTTGCGCTTCACTCTATATAAAAGCCTTTTCTGTTTTCTACACTCTGAATCTTTCGAATCCGGTTACACATATACAGAAAAAACGTGTTTCTCAAAAACCCCTATATATTGTTTAAAAACACTATTATATCAACCATCATTTACACCTATATAATGTTTTTTTAAACTCTATTGTGTAGTCAAAAAACTTCCCTATAGCGAAAGTTTTGAGAACCGCCTATTTTCTGTGTATCTGTAACCTGCCCCGCTCCATGCAGCTCGGGGCGCCTATCTTCTCGCTTTTCGTTTTTTTCTCAAAAACCGAAAGGTACTGTCGAAATCCCGTTCCCGCGTGCGGGTAATTTTCGAT
>JBDKRY010000097.1:0-8575 GCA_039683155.1 Proteiniphilum sp. | reverse complement strand
CATTCTTCATCATTGGTCAGGAAAAGGGAACCTGAGTAGTTACCTTAAGATTGCAAAGTAAGCATAACGTAATAACATGACTTATATAGCAATGTATTAGTCTGAATTTGCTTTATTTATAATATTTATTAGTCAGTTTATATCGTAACATTTGCTAAAGATAAAAGCGAAAATATAAAAATATATTACACCCTTTTCAGGTATACCGACAGCGACCCGTCTCCCACGTGGAACCATCCACGGCCATCGTCGCCGATAATCACATCTTCCTGCACATGCCCCAGCTTATCGTACCAGGCTGAACCTTCATAATCTGTACCCACAAACATTGGTTTTACGCCGCCTTCCGCATTGCTTATCATCACCACACAACCATCGGGGTGATCTGCATCACCGCGCCGTATCCACCCCACCACATGTTCATGGTCGAAGTAATCTTCCTGATCGCCATAGGCAAAATCGCGCCGCACATCCAGCAACTGATCAATCATCCACTGCATGCCCGGCTTGGAATTTTCTCCGCCAATGCCGTAATAATCACCCAGAAACAGGCAAGGGTATCCGTCTTTTCGTAGCAGAATAATTGCATATGCCTGTGGTTTGAACCATTCCTCCACGAATGATTCCAGATGACTCCCCGGCTGTGAATCGTGATTGTCGACAAAGGGAACCGTCGAGAGCGGGAAGCGTGAGATCACGCTGCTTTGGAGAATCTTGCGCATATCATAGGCGGGACCATCCTGAGAGCACTGCTTGAAGTTGAAATGCATGGCCACATCAAAAAGATCGATCTTGTACTCCACGTTATGCAGATACTGGTCAATCGCCATCACATCGTAATACCAGTATTCTCCCACCACGTAGAAATCTTCACCGAATTCACCCCTCACATGGTCCACGAGATCCTTCACGAACCAGTCGTTGATATGCTTGATCGCATCCAGCCGTATACCGTCCACGCCGGTTTCACGGATAAACCAGCTGATCCATTTCTTTGTCTCCTCCTGCACCTGCGGATGCTTGTAATCAATATCCGTGAACATCAGATAATCGAAGTTGGCAAATTCCTGACCCACCGACCGGTCGTTCACATCAATTCCTTTGTTATCACCAAGAATGATATAAATGGCATCTTTGTTATCCCGGTAGTTGTAGTCAGTAGCGGAGAAGTGTTCCCAGCTCCATTCGAAGTCGGAATATTTTTTGTTGCGCCCTGGGAAGGTGAAGCGGGTAAATCCCTCAATTTCATAAGGCTCAGTGATGGCTTTGTTGCGGTCGTGCGGTTCCAGAGGCTCCCGTCGTCGGGGAGGAACCATTCGAAATATTGCATCATTATTCCGTTGGTGCGCATAGTCTTTTTTTGGAAGGTGATTTTCGAATATAAAACATACAGAGGGCACCGGAAGTTTTGTTCATCAAATCTTTTTATTCGTGCGAAAGGAAATACTTCCACGCGGGGCGAATACGGATGTTTTTACCGAACTCTGTCACGTCGCGTTCTTCCTCCGAAGTAATAAGCAGGCAATCTTCGCAATCGATATTTTTAAATGCCTCTATCTCACGTTTATAAGTTTTTGGATCACTGATATCCCATGCAGACTGTATCGCTTGAACGATGGTACGGTTCTCTACCCACACGAAATCACAGTTGCTACTACCGGCCAAAAAGTGCAGATCACTTACAGGTGTCGTTTGCCTGCGTAAATGAAGATACAGTGCATTCTCGAGCAGTATCCCGTGGTTCATATCTGTTGAGGGAAGCAGTGCCTGAAAGAAACCATTGTCGATACAGTAGTACTTTTTTGCACTTTGTACCTCTTTTACATAGGATTGATCGTACTTGGTCAATGGTAGAAACAAGTATATATTTTCTGTCTGGTTTGCCAATTCATATCCGAAGTCTTTGCTGAATTTCTTGTCGTGTGATTTGATTTCGTTGACTATTTTATTGACAGAGGTGGGGTTGGAGGCATTGATTAGCATGCGGAGATTAAAATACTTTACTCCTTCTACATTGCGGATTTGGTAACGTTCGCACAAATCTTTATACAGCATCGAAAAATAGTAATCCTGCAGGATATTCAACTTCAATTCACGCTTGCGAAGTGCGATCTCCGGAAACCCACCGTCGGTGAGATATGCCTCGAAAGCATTGAATACGGTTGCTTTATTTGTTACATGATAAAAGTCTGTGGGTATTTCCCTAAATGAGCAGTACTCCCTGAACGAAAGCGGAAAAATTTCATATTGCAGCGTTCGTCCGCGTAAAGAAGTGCTCATTTCCGAAGAAAGTAATTTGGCATTGGAGCCTGTAATAAACAGATGTGTTGATTCCTGGTCATACACTCTTCGCACAAACTTAGACCATCCTTCCAATTCCTGGATTTCATCAAAAAATATATAAACAGTATTCATCGGATAATGGGGGAACCGTTCACGATAGGCTTCTAAAATCTTGTCCGATTCTCCTGGTTCAAACAATAGGCGGTCGTCATCGAAATTAAGATAAAGTATTCTCTCTTTGGATACACCCTGTGTAATTAACCGATTTATAGTCAATAAGATAATGGACGATTTCCCACAACGGCGCACCCCAGGTAATGTAATGATTTTTTCGGTATCTGTGGGGATAATGGTTTCCCGAGGCTTCAGTTCTATCGGAAGCGAGTCCTGGAATGTGACTATTAGTTGTTTAAGTAAGTCTTTTGTTACCATATGGATAGAAGTTTTCTGAAAATATCTACAAATATAGATAATTATTTCCTTACATAAAAGGAAAATATATATTTCTTGTCAATCTCGTGGGTCGCAGCACTGTTATCAGTTCAATGGTCTGAAGTAAAAAGGAAATACTTCAATGAAAGGAACAAAGACGCATTTACTTCGTAGGAAAAGGATGAAGCAGAGATACAGAAAAAACAGGTGAAACAGAGGCTAATTCATAACTTATTACTACTTTTGCAGTTGCAGCAGGTCGGTTTGTCGCTCCCCGCAAGGGGGGAGGAAAGTCCGGGCAACGCAGAGCGCCATACTTCCTAACGGGAAGCTGTTCGTGAGGGCAGATGAGCGTAACAGAAAAAAACCGCCGCGGCCTTGTGCCGGGGTAAGGGTGAAAAGGCGGGGTAAGAGCCCACCGGATGCCGTGGCAACACGGTATGCCGTACGCGTTATGGGTTGCAAGGCCATGTATACCGGATAATAAGGGTTGCTCGCCCGATGCCGGGGGGTAGGCCGCTAAAGGAGGATGGCGACAACTCTCCGCAGATAAATGACAAACGTCCCGATATTATCGGGATACAGAACCCGGCTTACAGACCGGCTGCTTTTTTTTGTAAACAGGGAAGTGATGGGGATGTTTACAACATATCTGCGATTTTTGTAACTCGTATGTTTTTTAATAACAGATAAGTTATGGCGAATAACGGTAAAAACAGATATCACAACGAAGAGGAAGAACCCGGCAGGCTTGATCGGTTGAGGATCAGAGTAAAAAAGATAATTAAATTTTTATCGTACGACATCTGGCGTTCCAACCCGGAAACGCTGTCCAATAAAAAGAACATCCTCTACAACGCTATCAAGATTGTCATGCTCACTGTAAGGAATGTGCAGGAGCTGAATATTGCAGCCAGTTCCCGTTCGCTTACCTACCGCACCCTTCTCTCCATTGTTCCGTTGCTGGCGGTGATCTTTGCCATTGCCCGCGGTTTCGGGATTGAAAATATCATGGAGAGCAGCATTTTTAACCTGATGATCGGGGAGCAGTCAGACACCACAGAAATAAAACCGGAAGTAATAACACCGCCCGATACGGCGGTTATCGGCATGGATGCGATAAACGCCGCCACAGCCGGTCGTGTTGCTCCTTCTGTCGCCGGAACCGATGATATACAGTTTCAGGAGGAAGCTACCGCGGAGGGAAGAACGCGCGAGTTCATGGATTTGTTGTTTCAGCTGATCGATAATTCGCTGGAAGAGGCAAAAGGCGGCGGTGTATTTGCCGGGGTTGGTATCCTGTTGTTTCTCTATACCATCCTGCTCCTTTTTAATGACATTGAGAACAACCTGAACAAGATCTGGCAGGTAAAAGGACGGAGCATCGGACGGAAAGTAACCGATTACACAGCCATGGTACTTTTCATACCCATCTTTTTTATTCTCGTCAACGCATTGAATATCATTAGTTACCCGCAAAATAACACCCTGAAAATAATCTATATACTTTATCCGTTTATTCCGCGACTGTTGAATATTGTTCCCTTTGTGGTGATGATCCTGATATTTACTGCCATATATAAATTTTTACCCAATATTAAGGTGAAGTTTCAGAATGCTCTGCTGGCTGGCATTCTCGCCGGTGTCGGCTTTCAGTTTTTTCCGATGCTCTACCTGAGCGGGCAGCTATGGATTACCCGTTACAATGCCATCTACGGTACCTTCGCTGCCATCCCGTTGATGCTCCTGTGGATACAGTTATCCTGGTTCATCACCCTCATTGGCGCCGAGGTATCGTATGCCGCCCAGAACGTACGCAAGTTCTCATTCGAAAAAGAGACCAGAGACATCAGCCGCAGGTACCGGGATTTCTTCACGCTGATAATTGCTTCGGTGATTGTACGCCGCTTTGCAGATGAATTGCCCCCCTATACCGCCGATCAGCTCTCTGAAAAGTGTAAAGTGCCTTCACGGCTTACCCACGATATCCTCGACGAATTGATGGAGATAAATGTGATCTCTGCCACGCCCACCCCCGAAGATGAGCTGGTGATGGCTTTCCAGCCGGCGGTAGACATCAATTTAATCTCTGTGAATTATCTGATGGCCAGGCTCGACAAAAAAGGGTCGGAGGATTTTATGATCGATATGCAGGGTGAGTTTCATGAACACTGGAAGGTGCTGGTCAATACCCGTATGCGGATGTATGAGAATAACAGCGATCTGCTGCTGAAAGATCTTTGATGGAAAGTTCCTAATCCTGCACCAGAAAATCGTACCAATCGGGTTTGTATTTTTTTACCTCTTTGCTCAAAATCCGCGCTTTCCCTTCACAAAAACGATCGAGCAATGCCCAGAATTTTACGCTGTGGGTCATTTCCACCGTGTGGGCCAGTTCGTGGAGCACTACATAGTCGATCAGCTTTTCAGGCAGCAGCAGCAGAAAGAGCGAAAAATTGATATCCTTCCTTACAGAGCAGCTCCCCCAGCGACCCTTGCTACTGTTGATCTTAATTTTGTGATAGCTGAGACCCTGTTTTCGGGCAAAGGACGCCGTTTTCACGGGCAATGTTCGTTTGGCCTCCATCCTTAAAACCCTGACAATGGATTCTTTTATTAGCTGTTGATTTTCCGGCAGCGAGAGATCACTCCGTTGTGGCATATAGATATGCAGTTTTCCCTGCTTTAAAGAAAGCGCAGGCTTATCGACATAAGCGTTTCTCACGATCTGCGCATTGAACGTAAAAGTTGTCATCACATCTCCTTCCGCAAAGATCTTCCCGGGGGATGGTTTCAACCGCAGCAGCCTGGGTTTCAGTTCCTCCAGTACCGAGGATATCTGTTTCATGTTGAACCGGTAGGGCACAGTCAATAGAAGATGCGTGCTTTTTCGCCGTGCAATCACGCGTTTCGCCTTTTTATGAGGGGTCACCACGATTCTGCCGAGCTCCTTGTCGATGAATTCAATCATCCGGCAAAATTACAATTTTAAAACAGTAACCTTGTTGTTTATAGCGGGAATCGAAATAAAAAATTTATCTTTGCACCCGATAATATTGACGAGCAAGCCGCATGAATTATATCCGTTCCTTAGAAAGTGTTGGTGAGTATGCGCTGCTGATGAAGAAAGTACTGTCGGTTCCAGACAGGATGAGAGAGTTTATGAAGGAATTCATGAAAGGGGTCTACATGCTGGGCGTCAATTCTATCTGGATCGTAATCGTCATCTCTTTTTTTATCGGTGCGGTAATTGTACTTCAAATCGCGTTGAACATTGATTCACCCATGCTGCCGCGGTTTACGGTTGGTATGGTATCGCGTGAAATCATTTTGCTGGAGTTCTCCTCCACCATCATGTGCCTCATTCTTTCAGGAAAAGTGGGGTCGAATATAGCTTCTGAAATAGGGACGATGCGTATTTCCGAACAGATTGATGCGCTCGATATCATGGGGGTGAACTCCGCCAATTATCTTATTTTGCCCAAGGTGGCCTCCTTTGTGGCATTTATGCCGGTGCTGGTTATTTTCAGTATGTTCATGGGGCTGTACGGAGGGTATTTGATCTGTCTGGTGCTCGGCACCCCTTCTGTGGAGACCTATGTCTATGGTATCCAGGCATTCTTCCGGGAGTCATTTATCTGGTACTCTATCCTGAAATCGATGTTATTCGGTTTTATCATTGCGTCGGTAGCGGCCTACTTTGGCTATACGACGAAGGGAGGAGCCCTGGAGGTGGGACAGGCAAGTACCAATTCGGTTGTGATCAACAGTGTGTTGATTCTTGTTACCGACTTGGTATTTACGCAGTTGGCGATGGGGTAAACGAATACTGGTATGATAGAAGTAAAAAATCTGACGAAAGAGTTTGGCGGAAAAGTTGTTCTCGACAACATCAGTGCCACGTTCCAAAAGGGGGTGGTGAACATGATTATCGGCAAGAGCGGCTCCGGGAAAACCATTTTACTGAAATGCCTCGTCGGGTTAATTCCTCCTACTTCTGGTGAGATTTGGTACGACCGCCGGGAATTTACCGGCATGAAGTCGAGGGAGGTACGCAGGCTGCGACGCGACATCGGGATGCTCTTTCAGGGAGCCGCACTTTTCGACTCACGCACCGTGCTCGAGAATGTGATGTTTCCCCTTGACATGTTTTCGTTTAAAAACAAACGCGAGCGGCGCAAACGCGCCGAATTCTGTCTGGAGCGGGTGAATCTGTCGGAGGCAGCCGACCTGTATCCTTCCGAGATCAGCGGCGGAATGAAAAAACGGGTGGCCATCGCCAGAGCCATCGCGCTGAATCCGAAGTATCTTTTCTGCGATGAACCCAATTCGGGGCTCGACCCGAAGACGGCACAGCTTATCGACGAACTGATATACGATATCACCACCGATTTCGAAATGACCACCATCGTGGTGTCGCACGACATGAACTCCGTGATTAATATCGGCGATAAGGTCATTTTCATCAACGAGGGAATCAAGGAGTGGGAGGGGAGCAAATCGGAAGTGATGGGTGCGGAGAACGAAAAGCTGAACGACTTTGTCTTTGCTTCCGATCTCTTCAAGAAAATCAAAGAGGCCGAAGATATCATCGCAGAGGATGAAAAGGGAGGGAAATAACATAAAGAGAACAATTCTGCAAGGATCGTTGTTATTCAGGAGCGCCAATTCATCCCTTTTTTTGAAATTCAATCACATAAAAAATATGTTTTTTCAGGCGGATGATCTAAGACAACCGCTACATTAATATTCAGATATTCAACATGACAAGTATGTTAAAAATAAAGAACCTGCATGCAATCGTAGAAGAGAAAGAGATCCTGAAAGGAATAAATCTGGAAGTAAACGAGGGCGAAGTGCATGCGGTGATGGGCCCCAATGGTTCAGGGAAAAGTACCCTTGCCTCGGTGCTGGCAGGAAATCCTAAGTATGAAGTCACCCGTGGCACTGTCCTTTTCAAAGAGATGGATCTGCTTGAGATGGAGCCCGAAGACCGTGCCCGCGAGGGGCTTTTTCTCAGTTTCCAATATCCGGTGGAGATTCCCGGCGTGAGTATGGTCAACTTTATGCGGGCAGCCGTTAACGAACAGCGGAAATACAGAGGAGAGGATCCCATCTCTGCCACCGATTTTCTGAAGCTGATGCGCGATAAGCGGGAACTTTTAGGGATGGACAGTCAGCTGGTAAGCCGCTCGGTAAACGAAGGCTTCTCGGGAGGAGAGAAAAAGAAAAACGAAATATTCCAGATGGCAATACTCAGTCCGCAGCTGGCCATCCTCGATGAGACCGACTCGGGACTCGATATCGATGCGCTCAGGGTGGTGGCGGCCGGTGTGAACAAACTGCAGACCAAAGATAATGCCACCATCGTCATTACACATTACCAACGCCTGCTGGAATATATTAAACCGGATTATGTGCATGTGCTGTATGCCGGCAAGATCGTGAAATCGGGCGGACCTGAGCTTGCGCTTGAACTCGAAAAAAGAGGCTATGACTGGCTGATCAATCCATAATCTGCAACCCACTGACAACAATGATAGAACAACAATACACAGATTTGTTTACACAGTTTCGGGAGGAGCTGGATGTTCATTCCGTGAAGGGATTGAACATGCATCGCGATGCCGCTTTCGAAACTTTCCGACAAATCGGTTTTCCTACTTCAAAACAGGAGGATTACAAACATTCCGATATTGTGCGTACATTCGATGCCGATCTGGGCCTGAACCTCAGGAATATCCCCGTTCCGGTGAACCCCTATGACGCCTTCAAATGTGATGTGCCCAACCTCTCCACTCACCTTTATTTCCTGATCAACGACCGGTATTACGACCGGTTCCAGCCTGCCGAGAGCTTA
>JBDKRY010000096.1:0-8169 GCA_039683155.1 Proteiniphilum sp. | reverse complement strand
AAAGAAAGAGGAGAAACTGGGATTATGGCTGTTGGTATTCGTGGCGCTCGGCTCCATGATAGGCTCCGGCATCTTTAATTCTCCGAAGGATCTTATCCGCGTGGCTAATCCGCAGGGCACGATGATCGCCTGGGTAGTCGGGGGCCTCGGGGCGCTGATGCTCGCACTGGTGTTTGTCTATCTTGCGGCACGCAAACCCGCACTAAAAAGCGGTGTTTACGCCTACGCCCGCGATGGGTTCGGCGATTACATGGGCTTCAACTCGGCCTGGGGCTACTGGTCGGTAGGCTGGCTGGGAAATGTGAGCTACCTGGCTCTCTTCTTCAAAACGTTGAACGACCTGCTGGGGGAGCGGGCGCTCTCACCGCTGACATGCTTTCTCATCGGTTCGGCACTGCTGTGGGTCTTTCATGCTATTCTGACGGCCGGCGTGAGGGAAGGAGCTATACTCAACTTCGTGGTGACAGCTGCCAAGCTGATCCCCATCCTGCTGATCATCGTGCTGGGCGTGGCGCTTATCGACAGCGACCTATTCCTGGCCGTCGACTGGCAGCAGAGGCTGGCTTCCACGGAGGAGATGACGACACCCTTGCTGCAGGTGAAGGAGGCGATGGCGGTGATCCTCTGGTGTTTTGTCGGCATGGAAGCGGCTTCCGTCTTATCAGGGAGGGCCAAAAGTCAAAAAACCGTACGTATCACCATCATTCTCTCCCTGCTGATTGTCCTTGCTATATATATGCTGATCACCTTTATTGCCATGTCATCGGTTCCAGCTCAGGCGTTAGCCGCATCAGAGACACCGCTGGCGCTGGTACTCGAACGAACGGCTGTAGGCGCTGCCGGTGGTACGATCATCAAACTGGGGATCATGGTCTCGGTGCTTGGAGCCAGCCTCTCCTGGATACTGTTGTCGGTGGAGACGCTCTATGCCGCCGCGCGCGATGGTGTCCTGCCCCGCACCTTCCGGAAGGTGAATCGCAAAGGGACACCGGTCAATGCACTGCTGCTCACCCAGTGCTTCACCCAATTCTTCCTCCTTTCCATCCTGTCACCCCGACTCAACGAGACCTATCTCACTGCCATAACCATCGCTACCACCCTGGTGCTTATTCCCTACCTCCTCTCCTCGCTCTACGCCGTGAAGATCGCACTGACCCGAAGAAAAAAAGAATCCCCCCACCACCTGGTCGTGGCGCTGCTCGGCACCCTCTATTCCCTTTACGTGATTTACGCCGTAGGCATCAGATACCTCTTCCTTTCCGTTCTCTTTTACGGGATCGGCTCATTGCTGTTTATCCGGGCGAAAAGGGAACAAAAACAACAGCCCAAACGCTGGGAATGGGCTGTCATACTTATTCTGCTGATGGGATCAGTATGGATCATTGCCGGGATCCTGACCGGCGGGATTGAACTTTAGCGGCTTTCTTGTCGTCTAAAAGACCCTACAACATGATCGCTAAAGATAATCCCGGATCAATTATCTGTTCATCGTATACCGTAAGGTTACCCCCAGTCGGGTGGGATAACCGTGCTGCACAAAAGGATTCACCGCTCCCGTAGTCATATCGGATGCTTCGAAATAAAACGAATGATAATCGGCATCAAACAGGTTCTTTCCCCAAAACTCGAGGGCAAAGGCACCTCTCTC
The DNA here is from genome assembly GCA_039683155.1 of Proteiniphilum sp. Classification (GTDB taxonomy): domain Bacteria; phylum Bacteroidota; class Bacteroidia; order Bacteroidales; family Dysgonomonadaceae; genus Proteiniphilum. The sequence continues at coordinate 6,521 of JBDKRY010000096.1, read as the reverse complement.
TGCCGAGACACTGGCATTAACCAGGCCGTAGAAAGGTTGATGAAGCTCTTCTCCATTGTAATCCTGATTCGATTCTGTCCAGTAGATTTTCCCAACTCCGGAATACTGAATGTTTGCAATGAGCCGGTTGATAAACGACCTCTTGCCGAAGTTATGGACATAACCTGCTCCCAGGCTCAGCGTGTGTTGGGGAGCAAAGGGAATATAATTCCCGGAGTAATCCACATCTTCAGCTGCTTCATAATCTACAAAACGTGCATCCGCAAATCCGTAGTCAGCATACAACGACAGGTTTTGCAAAGGGACATATTTCAGACTTAATTCAAAGCCTTTACTTTCAGATTTTCCGGCATTCTTCACCGTACGCCCGGAAGTTCCCTGATCTTCCAGCTTGATGATCTGGATATTGTTGACCCGGGAATAGAAAATGGCATACGTGAATGAAAGCTTCCTGCTGAGCATCTCATACCGGCCACCCAGTTCATAGGTCCAGCTGGTCTCCGGATCGTAGGAAAGCTGTTCTTCGAGCGGTACCACATCAGTTGTTCCGGATCCGCCCGGAGCACCGGCCCCTCCACCCGGCATACCGCTCATCACATTACGCATAACTGACGCTGCAAGAGCATTCTGCAAAATTTTCGAGAAAGCCTGTTCATTATATCCGCCTGTCTTATAACCTTTCGACGCCGACAGATAGGCCATGCCACCGGATGAGAACTGGTATTTCAGTGCGAACTTGGGTAATATATTCCAGAAATCCTTGCTGTAGCTTCCCTGCATCACGGTGTCGGTTTCCACAAAAATGGGAGGCATAGCAGGCGGGGCGCTTTTTGGTTTTATGTTTATATCCCCGTTCACACTTTCCGTGAAGTAGTCAATGCCGGTATGTTCATAATCAAACCGTAAGCCTGCCGTCGCCGAAACGCCCTCCCATCCGAAAATATCCTGCAGGGTAGACTGATGAAAGAGTGCGGCTCCCCTGGATGGTTTGGTATAGACTCCCGGCAGATCAATCTGATCGGAAGCATAGGTGATCGTAACCGGAATATTCGGGTTGTTGTTGATGGCACCCAGATGTCCCTGCATGGCAACCATACCGTCCTTCTTGATGGCTACCGGCGTATCGATCACCCGGCGGTCATAAAAACCAAATGCACCCACTACCCAGCGATATTTGCGCTGCGCATCTGACTTCACGGTGATCTCCTGGCTTACAGAGTGTTGTTCCTGCATCTGGCGAATGGAGAAAACAGACTTGGGGGAGTAATCCTGATCCATCTTCATATCATCTTTCAGATACTGATAGCCTGTGGTTGAGTGCACACTGTAGCCTTTCCCGGTGTAATCCAGCGATAAACCGTTCGTAAACAGGTGACGGTCGTACGACGAGGGTTCATTGAAGTTCGATGCCGTGGAGTCCTTATGCATGTAAGGGAAAGCGCCTCCGGAAACATAATCGTAATTCCCGAAAAGCAACGCTTTAAAAGTGGGGGTCACCTCCCACTCGAGCTTCACCCTTCCGCCGGCATTTTCAGAGGCATCCACTTTCCTGCCGGTATAGCTGTTCATAAAGTAGCCATCGTCACGCTTATAATAAGCGCCCACGGAGACTCCGAAGTAATCGGCAAGCTTACCGTAAACTGACCCTTTCGCGTTGAACTGGCCGTAGTTGCCGCCTCCCACCATCAGGTTCGTACCCTGAAAAGAAAGGGGCGAGAGGGTGTACAGATTCACGATTCCCCCAATGGCATTGCGGCCGTAGAGTGTTCCCTGGGCACCGCGCAGCACTTCAATACGCTGAATATCCTGGAACTCAAAATCGAATGCCGAAGGATTAAAGCTGGGCACGTTATCCACGTACATGCTTACCGTCTGCGCTCCCAGCCGCGCACCGATACCGCGGATATAGATCGGGGTGGAGACTTTGGAACCATATACCGGAATAAAGAAGTTGGGAATGTAGGTGCTTAAGCCCGGCAACGATTCAATCTGCATATCCCGCAACTGTTTCGGGGATACAACAGACACGGCTGTCGGCATATTCTTCAGCTCGTTGGTTTCCTTCACGGATGAAGTGACCACCACTTCATCCAGATAGTAAACTTTGACGGTATCTTTTGGATCTGTCTCTTTCTCAGGCATTTTCTCTCCCGATAAAGCGATAAATATATTACAAAAGAGGGTAATAAACAAAATCGGCAATTGTTTCATCACATTCATTTTATGGGTTTCTTAACTGCATGCAAAGGAAAGCGATTATTTGTTGTCCGTCAATCACTACAATTAGTGATTTTATGCTTTTACCTTCCCATCCGGTCGCTTTGGTTATATTTATACCGTAAATCGGGACGCTTGTGTCACGACGGGAATGTACGTGAACACCTTCTCCACTCTGTTGTTATAGAGAGAAATAAGTTGTCAAAAATTATGAAGAAGGCATTATTGATTGTTGACGTACAGAACGATTTCTGTCCCGGGGGCGCGCTGGGAGTGAAGGATGGTGACAAAGTGGTTCCTGTGATCAACCGGATGATGGGCCTGTTCGATCTGGTGATCTCGTCGCAGGACTGGCATCCGGCCGACTCGGTTCATTTTGAGAAGTGGCCGGTACACTGTGTGGCCGGTACGCATGGCGCCGATTTTCATCCGGAACTGGACAGCGAAAAAATCGACCTGAAGCTGCAGAAGGGAACCGATAATAAGGATGATGGCTACTCTGCCTTCGAGGCGACCAACGTGGCACTCGCCGATTATCTCCGCGACTGTGAAATTTCTGCGGTGTACGTCTGCGGGCTGACCACCGATTACTGCGTGAAAGAGACTGCCCTGGATGCAGTGAAGCAAGGATTCCACACCTACGTGATCACCGATGCCATTGCTCCGGTAAACGCACAGCCTGGTGACGACAAAAAAGCGCTGCAGGAGATGTATGCCGGCGGATGCATTCTGGTGGAATCGGGTGAGATTCAGTGATTGTACGGCAGCATTATCTGTTCTCACAATGACGTTGAAAAAGAAGATAAATTCGGTTTCTGCCGAAAAATTGTATCTTTGCCACCGATGGAAAAAGAATTATCGCTGCGCACCGTAAAGGTGATGCGCTACATTGTGCCACTGCGCGAGGGCGGTTCACTGCCGGCCCTCGCTGAAGCGGACGACGGCTTCAAGTATGTCCTGAAATTCCGTGGTGCGGGCCACGGCACAAAGATGCTGGTGTCGGAGCTGCTGGGCGGGCTGATCGCCTCCCGGCTGGGGCTGAACATGCCCGAGCTGGTTTTTGCCACCCTCGATGATGACTTTGGCCGCAGCGAAGGGGATGAGGAAATACAGGATTTGCTGAAAGGAAGCGAGGGACTGAACCTGGGTCTGCATTACCTATCGGGAGCGATAGCCTACGATCCTTCCCTGCAGGTTGATCCGTTGCTGGCTTCCAAGATTGTCTGGCTCGATGCTTTCATGACCAACATCGACCGTACGTTCAACAATACGAACCTGTTGTGGTGGCACCGTGAGCTGTGGGTCATCGACAACGGCGCATCGTTCTATTTCCATCATTCCTGGAACGATTTCGAAAAGCATGCCCTCGATCCGTTTCCTCACATAAAAGATCATGTATTGCTATCCCAGGCCTCGATGCTCGATGAGGCGAACGATTTCGCACAAGGCATTCTTACGGATGATCTGCTGGAGGAGATCACCACGCTCATTCCCGATGAGTGGCTCATGTGGAACCATACGCAGGCGACTCCCGATGAGATCCGAGGGGTCGATCTCGACTTTTTAAAAACGCGATTGCGGCACTCCCAAAACTTTCTAAATACCGCAAAAGATGCAAGAGGATAAACTGTATCATTATGCCGTGATTCGACTGGTACCGAGGATTGAGCGGGAAGAGTTTTTCAATGTAGGGCTCATTCTCTTCTGTAAGAGAGAGCGTTATATACGGTTTGAATACCATCTCTGCCCCGAAAAATTCAGGCTGATGCATTCGGAGGCGGCCTATGAGGATGTGATTGAAAATCTTGAAATACACAAACAGATTGCCCTCGGCAATCCGAAATGCGGTCCCATCGCGCAACTGGATATTCCCGAACGGTTCCGCTGGCTGACTGCCACCCGCAGTTCCATCCTGCAGACCTCCCCCACCCATCCGGGGAAAACGGCCGACCTGGATGCTATTTTCCACCGCCTCTTTGAAGACTTGGTGAAATAGCAGGAAAGGTTAACAGACTTTGAACCTGTAAATAAAGCAGAGAAAAACTTAGTCCCGCGCAAAATGAAGCTCCCTGTTGGGAAGCACGCCAATTCCGGGCAGGTCGGAGGCGATGATCTTCCCGTTCTCCAGTTTTGCACCGTCGAAGCAGTCGTTCCCGATCAGCAGTGCACCGTCGAGATCAGCAAAATCCATGCCCGCGCAGAGCTGCGCCGCAGCAGAGATGCCACACGATGTTTCGGTCATGCATCCCATCATCACCTTCATTCCCAACGCCTGTGCCAGGTTGCGCATCTTCCAGGCTTCGTGCATGCCGGTACACTTCATCAGCTTGACATTGATTCCCGAAAAAACACCTTTCATACGTTCCACATCGGTGAGCCGCTGCACCGATTCATCGGCGAAGATGGGCAGCGGACTCTCCCCGGTCAGCCAGGCAATATGGTCGAGCTCCGTTTTCGGCATAGGCTGCTCCACCATCACAACCCCTTTCTCCTTCAGCCAGAAGATCATGTCGAGGGCCTGGCGCCGCTCTTTCCAGCCCTGGTTGGCATCCACGGCCAGCGGAAGGTCGGTCACAGAGCGGATGGCTTCAATCATCCGTTTATCATCAGGGCCGCCCACCTTCACTTTCAGTATATGGAATCGTCCCAGTGCTTCCCGTGTCTTTTCACGTACCACCTCATCGCTGTCGATGCCGATGGTGAAGGTGGTATTGGGCACATCGTTTTTATCCAGGCCATACATCCTATGCCACGGTGCACCGATCATCTTTCCTGCCAGGTCGTGCAGCGCGATATCCACCGCTGCCTTGGCGGCAGTATTGTTGATGGCGATACCATCGACATAGGCCATAATCTCCTCCAGGTGAGCGGGGTCGGAGAAAGAGGAGAGATCCACCTTCTTCAAAAATTCGATCACCGAAGCCTGCGTCTCACCCAGGTAGGGGGGCAGCGATGCCTCTCCGTAGCCCTCCAGTCCGTCATACTCAATTCTGGTGAGCACTACGGGCGTGGTTTTGCGGGAGAAGCCGGAGATGGTGAAGGTGTGGTTCAGTTCCAGGTCGTAGGGTGTCCAGGAGAGTTTCATCTTTGCATTGCCGTTCATATGTTGTTTGGGTGTGGCATTCATCGAAAGAGAGGGCAGGGCCAGTGTAGCAGCAGCCATAGCCGTGCTCCTGATAAATTGCCTTCGGTTCTGTTTCATGGTGTTGTAAGGTTGTTAAACATTTCTTCTATTCCTTCGCCGTTCCCCTCGCCGATAATCCGCTTCGTGCGGAGGTAACGATTGGTATTGAAGGCGTCGTACAACGGATCGGCAGGGTCGAAGCTGTTGATGCGGATAAAATCGGAGGCATGAATGAAACGCCTTTCACCGATATAAATCCCCACATGTACCACCCGTTCCTTCGGATTCTCCGGCGTCGCTTTTGTACCGAAAAACACCAGATCACCCGGCAGTGCCTCACTGAAGTCACCGGCCTCGTCGATCAGCCTGCCATAGCGGACCTGCTGCGATGCATCGCGGGCAAGGATGATCCCGTGCATAAAATAGACCTGCTTCGTGAAACCGCTGCAGTCCATCCCTTTGACAGAGGTTCCTCCCCAAAGGTAGGGTACGCCCAACAATTGTTTAGCGGTGTGCACGATGCTCTCGCCGGTTGGCTTGATACTTTTTAGCCACTCTTCCACTTTCATTGCATCTGCTTTTCTCACATAAGCCTCCCGGCCATCGGGATAACGCACCCGGTAATAAGCGCCATCAGCTAAAACCAACTCCAGCATATCACCTGCCACCAGGTCGGTGACGGGCAGCGCCTCCTTTGTGGTATCTACAAAGGAGCGGGTATTCAGTGACGTGACGATCACCTTCGGTAGTTTCAGGTACTGCTGCCATTCTGCCTTTGTCATCGGTTCCACCGATCCGTTCATCCAGCCGATATACCGGTCGGGTGTCTGCACCCTGCGCCAGCCGCCCTTCTGCTCCAGGATCCGCACCGGCAAGCCGAGCAGCGCCTGCGATACCAGCTCGGCACTGTAACGGGGTTCGGCACGGAGGGTTCCCACAGCGTTATAAATCACGCCCCATATCTCTTCCCCCAGCTTCTTGTCGGGCAACATGCGGATGCTGTCTTTCACGTGTGCCGAAACATTTCGCGCGCACGATAAGATCTCTTCATAGGCTTGTCTGCTGGTGGTCTCACCTTTCAATACGAGGGTATCTTTTCGTTGCATTGCCACAACCTGAAAAAGCTCCGTACGTTTGTCCGGCGCATATTTTTGCTGTACCGCTTGAATGATCTGCTGCA